>NZ_LZJJ01000557.1:0-12685 GCF_001667625.1 Mycobacterium sp. E1715 | reverse complement strand
CAGCGGCGCGGATCACCTCGCCGATCTGCACCGGCGGAAGGTAGCTGGGCTGGTCGTCGAGCCACGTGCGGGCGGGTAAGCCGGGCCGGACTGGTAGGCCTCGGCGGCGGGTTGCGCGCTGCTCGCTTCGGATGCCCGCGCCGCGTCGGCGAGCGGGCGTTCGAGTTCCCGGATCCGATCCTCCGGGTCGTCGTTTGCTGCCATGGGTTGAATATGCCATTCGCCCGGGCGATTTCGGCCGGTTCGGTAGTTTCTTGCATCGTGCCCGAGTTGCCGAACCGTCAGGTCCTCCTTCGCCGCCGCCCCACCGGCCTCGTTCAGCCGGGTGACACCGAGCTGGTCACCACGCCGGCGCCCGAGCCCGCGGAGGGCGAGGCGCTGCTGCGCACCACCTACGTCGGGATCGACGCCGCCGCCCGCACGTGGCTCGACGACCAGCCCAGCTACCTTCCGCCGGTGCAGATCGGCGAGGTGATCCGCGCCGCCGGGATCGGCGAGGTGGTCGCCTCGCGCTGCGACGCCTACGCCGTCGGTGACGTCGTCACCACCCTGACCGGCTTCTCCGACTACGCGATCATCCGCGACGACCTGTTCAGCACGCCCATCCCCGGTGAGGACGACCAGCTGGCGATCATGTCGGTGTACGGACCGACCGGCGCCACCGCGTATTTCGGGATGACCGACATCGGCCGGCCGAGGCCGGGCGAGACGGTCGTGGTCTCGGCGGCCGCCGGGGCCACCGGGTCGGTGGCCGGGCAGATCGCCAAGATCGCCGGCGCCCGGGTGGTCGGGATCGCCGGCGGACCCGAGAAATGCCGGGCCGTGGTCGAGGACTTCGGGTTCGACGCGTGCATCGACTACAAGAACGACAACCTGGCGGCGGCGCTCAAACAGCACTGCCCGAAGCGCGTCGACGTCTACTTCGACAACGTCGGCGGCCCCATCCTCAACGCGGTGCTGGGCCGGTTGGCCCCCCACGCGCGGGTCGTCCTGTGCGGGGTCATCTCCAGCTACCTCACCGGCGAGCATCCCGGTCCGGCCAACTACGTCAACCTGCTGTCCAAGACCGCGTTGATGCAGGGATTCAACGCCCTCGACCAGTGGGGACGCTTCGACGAGGCGTTCGCGGCGCTGCGGCGGTGGGAGGCTGAGGGCCGGCTCAAGCACAGGGAGACCATCTTCGACGGCATCGAGTCGTGCGTCGACGCGCTCAACGGACTGTTCACCGGGGTCAACATCGGCAAGACGCTGGTCAAGCTGAGCGAACCGTCCTCCCGCTGACCTGACCCGCGGTGTCTTCAGCACGCGAAAAGTCGCCGCCACGGCCCGGGTGTGGCATGCGTGGCACCCCGGCGCGTGGTTTCATAACACCGTTTGCAAAAGTTGCCTAGGGGTGGCGGGCTTGGGTCGAAACACGGCTTTCACGATTGGTGGGTTGTAGATGGATCGTCGCAGCATGATGTTGATCTCGGGGCTCGGCATGCTGGGGGCTGCGATGCGGTTGCCGGGCGCCTGGGCCGCCCCCTCCGCGCCGCAGGCACCACCCTCGGCCGGCGGCGGGCCCTACATCTTCGCCGACGAGTTCGACGGCCCCGCGGGCTCCCCGCCCGACCCCGGCAAGTGGACGATCCAGACCTGGCAGGACGACGTGTTCCCGCCCGTGGAGGGCATCTACCGCAACGACCGCCAGAACGTGTTCGTCGACGGGCACTCCAATCTCGTCCTGTGCGCCACCCACGACCTGCTGAGCAACACCTATTACAGCGGCAAGCTGCGCGGCAACTTCCGCAGCATGATCAACCAGACCTGGGAGGCGCGGATCAAGCTGGACTGCCTGTACCCGGGCCTGTGGCCGTCGTTCTGGGGCGTCAACGAGGACCCGCTGCCCGACGGCGAGGTGGACATCTTCGAGTGGTACGGCAACGGCAACTGGGCGCCGGGCACCACCGTCCACGCGGCGTCCAACGGCAAGACGTGGGAAGGCAAGTCGATCCCCGGCCTGGTCGACAGCAACTGGCACACCTGGCGAATGCACTGGGGCGAGGAGGGATTCGAATTCGCGCGGGACGGCGCCGAATACTTCAAGGTCCCCAACAAGCCCATCCACGTCGCCGGTGGCGCCCCCGACGATTTCCGGTGGCCGTTCAACATTCCCGGCTACTGGATGACGCCGATGTTCACGCTCGCCGTGGGCGGTGTCGGCGCCGGCGATCCGGCGGCGGGCACCTTCCCGGCGTCGATGCTGGTCGACTACATCCGCATCTGGTGACTAGCGCTGCGCTTTGAACACCTGAACCAGGTTGAATTGCCAGCGCTCGACGAGCCGGAAGCCCAGGTCGTGCGGGACCGCGAAGGCGGGGGTCGCCCCGTAGACCGGTCCGGGCGGGATCGCCGGACCGGCCTCGTGCGCCGGCTGTGACGGGTCGGCCTGGGTGATGATCCACACGATCCCGCACTGGCTCAACGGCCTCGCGACGACCTCGGGAATCAGGTTGGTGTCGAAGACGTCGTTGCGGTCGGTCGCCCGCTGCCACAGCGTGAGGTCGACCAGCTTGCGGTAGGCATCCGGGCGGGCCGCCAGCAACGGGCGCATCGGGGCAGGCATGAACGTCACCGTGTCGTTCACCAGCAGGCAATCGCCCGGTGCCGCCCGGGCGCTGATCAGATCGGCCACCTGGCTGTAGTCCATCCCGTACTTGGCATACGGATTACGCTGCGCCCGAACGTAATTGGGGGCAGCGGCGATGGCGAACAGGGCGACGAGGGCCGCCGTCAACCACGGCCGGACGCTCACCGCGGCGGTGCAGACGCCCAGGATCAGCGCCATGCCCGGCGCCGTGAACGAAAGGTAGCGCGGGGTGTAGATCGGGTGCACCAGCGCCGAGTAGGCCACGATCGCCGCGGTCGGCAGCGCGAGCCAGGCCGCCGCGAGGGCCAGCAGCTGCCCGTCGGACCGCGCCAACGGCGCGGACCTGCTGAGCCACAACACGATAGCCGCCGCGATCACCAGCGCCGACAGCACGGCGAACGGGGGGCTGCGTTCGAAATACTGTTGCACCACGACGTCTTCGAGCGTCCGGCGGCCGATCGGCGCGATCCAGCTGATTTGATGCGCCTGCCCCGCGACCGTCACCAAGAAGGGCGCCATGGCGCCGACCCCGAACGCCGCCGTGACGGCGAACCGCAGTAAAACCCCTCGCCCGCAACGGGATGCGACCAGCAGGACGACGTGCGCCGCGATCATCAGCGCGAGGTACACCTCCAGCGCGATCGACGCGGCCAGCGCTAGGCCGTAGGCCGCCCAGAGCCAACCGGTGTCGCGGCGCGCGGCGAGCACCAGCAGCACCGTCAGCCACACGGCGGCCATCATCGACAGCGCGTAGGGGCGGGCTTCGATGCCCGCCCACGTCGTGCGGGGCAGGACCGCGCAGAAGACGCCGGACGCCACCGCGACGGTGCGCGACGAAAACTGCCTGCCCAGCACCACAATTCCGGCGGCCGCGCCCCCGACGGCCAGGCCGCTCGGGGCGCGCGAGGAGAACTCGGTGGGCGGGAAGACCTGAAACCAGGCGTGCATCAGCAGGTAGTACAGGCCGTGCACGGCGTCGACGTTGCCGAGCATCCGCCACAGCTGGGCAAGCGAACGACTGTATGCGGCCGAGATGGTGGCGGCCTCGTCGTACCAGAACGACGGGCGGCCCGCGCCGCCCAGGCTCACCGCGACGGCGAGCAGCCCGACGAGCAGCGGGTCCAGCGCGGCCGACGGGCGGCGAAGCGGGTTCCGCACGCCGCTATGGTGCCAGAGCCCGATCGGGTTCCCGCCGCTGGTCGCCTACGCCCGCGTCAGTTGAGCAGCCACACGTGCCAGAAGCCGTCGGAGCCCTGGCGGCAGTCCCAATGGGTGTACAGGTGGTCGTTGTGCGTGATCTCGACGTTCGGGGCGTCCGCCTCGCAACCGGCCAGGCTCGAATAGTTGCCCTCGACCTCCACCTGGTCGGCACCGGCCACGCCCACCCCGGTGGTGAGCAACCCGGCCAAGGCCAATAGGCCAGCGGCACAAGCCATCTTCATCTGGGACCTCCCCTTGTTAGCTGAGCCGACTATATCCACCGGCCCGGCCGCGGGCTCGGAAACGGGAAACTCGGCGAACCGACCTCCCATTCGAACGTATGATCGATCGATGGGGCAGTTCGCGTCCATCGGGTACAACGGCCAGCCGGTCCGCAGCCCGTTCCGGGTGGTGCGGCCACCGCTCGCGGTCCTGGTGGACCTGACGGTGCTGTTCCCGCGCGAGCCGCACCGCTCCGGCCGGTACCAGCCCAACGGGCTGCAACTGCACAAGGTCGTCGAGGGACTGCTCAGCTGCTGGGGCCTCTGCGAGCAGGGCGACTGGTGGGGCCTGGTCACCTACCCGGTCGCCTACGGCTCGCAGCGCAAGACCGTCACGCACTGGGTGCCCGCCTGGACGCTGCGCCGAAAGCCGTTCTGAGGGCGGCGCTTACGCCGGACCCATGCGGGCGCGGCACCCCAATGCGATGATTGCTGCCCGTGGACGCAAGTTGGGGTTCGGTGCTGACCAAACTCGTCGCGCTGGCGGCGGTCATCGCGCTCTCGCCGATCACGGTGGTTCCGGCGGTCCTGGTTCTGCACGCGCCGCGGCCGCGGCCGGCCAGCCTCGCCTTCCTCACCGGGTGGGTGCTGGGCCTGGCGGCCCTCACCGCCGCGTTTGTCAGCGGTTCGGAGTTGCTCGGGGGCCTGCACAAGGCGCCGCCAACCTGGGCGTCGTGGGTGCGGGTGGTGCTGGGGTCCGCGCTGATCGCACTGGGCGGCTACCAATGGCTGACCCGGCATCGGCACGGCAGCATGCCGCGCTGGATGCGCTCGTTCTCCACACTCAGCCCAGCGCGCGCCGGCGTGACCGCGGCGGTGCTGGTGGTGCTGCGGCCCGAGGTGCTGATCATGTGCGCGGCGGCCGGCCTGGCCGTCGGCAGCAGCGGCCTCGACGCGGCCGGGAAGCTGGTGGCCGCCGCGGTGTTCGTCGTCATCGCCGCGTCAACCGTCGCCATCCCGATATTGGCGTATGCCGGCGCCGGCGACCGCCTCGACGATCCGCTGGAGCGCCTCAAAGTCTGGATGGAGGAGAACCACGCGACGCTGCTCGCGATAATCCTGGTCCTGATCGGTTTGATGGTGCTCTACAACGGGATTCACGCCCTGTAGATTGCTGCCCATGGCAGGTAGCTGGGGCACCGTGCTCACCGGGCTCGTTCCGCTTGGACTGGTCATCTCCCTCTCGCCGCTCACGGTCATCCCGGCGGTGCTGGTGCTGCAGGCGCCGCGGCCGCGGCCGACCGGCCTGGCGTTCCTGGCCGGCTGGGCGCTGACCCTTGCCGCGCTCACGGCGCTCGCCGTCACGGCCTCCCACCTGCTCGGCGGTCTCGACAAGTCGCCGCCGCGATGGTCGTCGTGGTTGCGCGTGGTGCTGGGTTCGGGGCTGATCGTGTACGGCATCTACAAATGGCTGAACCGGCACGGCGACACCGAGTCGCCGAAATGGATGCGCTCGTTCGCCACCATCACCCCCGCCCGGGCCGGGATCATGGGGGCGGTCCTGGCGGTGGTGCGGCCGGATGTGCTGCTCATCTGCGTCCCGGCCGGACTGGGCATCGGCACCGCCGGGCTCGGCCTCGCCGGTGACTGGTTGGCCGCCGCGTTCTTCGTCGCGATCGCCGCGTCCAGCGTCGCCATCCCGATATTGGCCTACGCGGCGGCCGGCAGCCGCCTCGACGACACGCTGGCGAGTCTCAAAGACTGGATGGACCGCAACAACGCCGCCCTGCTGGCGGCGGTCCTGGTCCTGATCGGTGCCATGGTGCTCTACCACGGGATCGACGCTCTATAGCCGCCGTCGGCCAGTCCCGCGTCCTCCTCGAGCCTGTTGATCGCGCCGAAGGCGTATTCGCGGACCAACTCTCGGCCGTAATCCCGCAGCATGCCCACGTAGCCCTTCTCCGCCCATTGCCGGCAGTGCCGCTCCTCGTGGTGCAGCACGCGATCCAGGTCGAGGCGGCTCTGCACGGGCGTCCCGTCGGCGCGGACGTACCAGGCATGCCCGGACTCGACGATCCGGCGAAGCCATCCCGCGGGGTCGGTGACCGCGCCCACGTTGACCATGAAGATGTCACCCCAGGTGGTGCCGCCGCGCCGGCAGAATTGGCGCTGGATCCAGTTGCCGCCCAGGCCCATCAGGATGCCGTTCGGCGTCGCGACGAGCCGCCCGCCGTTGCGATCCACGAACCTGACGTCGCGGGTGTAGCTCCAGCCGTTCGCGTTCTGCCGCCGCATGATTCGTGTGATTTCTGCCGCGCCATACGGCGTCGGGGGGAAGTCGGTGCGGTGCGCCCCCTTCCTGCCGTAGCCGGTGCCCGCGTTCAGGACGTAGGTGCACAGCGTCGCCGCGCGGGCGTCGCCGCCGCCGATGCCGCGGGGCAGGAGGAAGAAGGACTTGCCGTCCGGGTCCCGAATCTCCGCCGTCTTCCCGAGCACCCGAAAGGCGTCCGGGGTGATGGCGTGTCGCCGGGCGATCTCCGCGACGACGTCCGGGGCCACGCCCCGCCGCGCGGCGTTGTCCCGCCATGCCTGGAAGTAGCCCGGTGCGTCCATGTCCGCCAACCAATTTAGGGTGTAGCGAATGAACAGGCGGCCCTGGCAACGCGCGCGCGGCATCAAACAAATCACCCAGGGGCTGGGCACCCTCGACCGGGAGCTCTTCGAGGCGATCGCCGAGACGGACACGCCGCTGCTGGACACGGTCATGCCGCCGCTGACCCGGGCCGCCGACAACTCCAAGCTGTGGTTCGCCATCGCCGCGGCGCTGACGGCGACCGGAAGTAAGAGCGCCCAGCGGGGCGCGGCGCGCGGCGTGGTGTCGCTCGCGGTCAGCAGCCTGGTCACCAACCAGGTCGCCAAACGCATCCGCCGCCGCCCGCGCCCCGGCTACGAGCTGGTGCCGCTGGTCAGGCAGGTCCGCCGGCGCCCGACGTCGAACTCCTTCCCGTCGGGGCACTCGGCGAGCGCCGCCGCGTTCGCCGTGGGGGTCGGTCTGGAGAACCCGATGCTCGGTTTCGGGCTGGCGCTGCTCGCCGGGCTGGTCGGGCTCTCGCGGGTGGTGACCGGCGCGCACTACCCGGGCGACGTCGTCGCCGGGTTCGGCATCGGGGCGGGCGTGGCGGTGCTGGGCGGCCGGCTCGTCCCGCCGATCGTCGAAACCGCACTGCCCAAGGCCGAACCGCTTCGCGTCCCGGCGCCCGAACGCCCCGACGGCGCCGGGGTGGTGCTCGTCATCAACCCCGAATCGGGCAGCGGCACCGGGTCCCGTGTCGTGGACGAGGTGCGCGACGCGCTGCCGAGGGCCGACATCCGCGAACTCGGCCCCGACGACGACCCGCAGCAGGTCCTGCGCGAGGCCGCCGAGCGCGCCGAGGTGCTCGCCGTCGGCGGCGGCGACGGCACGGTGGCGGCCGCGGCAGGAGTGGCTATCGAGACCGGGCTGCCGCTGGCCGTGTTCCCCGCCGGCACGTTCAACCACTTCGCGAAGGACATCGGCTGCGACACCGTGGCCAAGACCGTCGACGCGATCCGCCGGGGCAGCGTGGCGTGCGTGGACCTGGTGTGCCTCAACGAAAGTCAGATGGTCCTCAACACGGCGAGCATCGGCGCCTACCCGACCTTCGTGCAGCAGCGCGAGAAGCTGGAGAAGCGCATCGGCAAGCCGCTGGCCGGTCTCTACGCGATGTTGCACACCCTGCGCCGTGACGAGCCGGTCCGGATCTCCTACGACAACAAGACGCTGCTGACGTCGCTGTTCTTCCTCGGCAACTCGCTGTACCTGCCGACCGGGTTCGCCCCGTCGCGGCGGACCCGGATGGACGACGGCCTGATCGACGTCCGGATGCTCGAGGCGGGACGTCGGTGGTGGCGGACCAGGATCCTGACCGCGCTCGCGCTGGGGCGGCTGGAGCGCAGCCCGCTGTATCACGAGCTGCAGGTGCCGGAGTTCGCGTTCACCGCCGTCGACGGCCCGACGGTCATCGCGTGCGACGGCGAGGTGGGCGACGAATACGAGAAGGCCAGCTTCTCCGCGAAATACCGGGTGCTGCCGGTGTTCCGCCCCTGCGACTAGGCCCCCTCGGTCAGGTTCCGCACCCGCGCGTAGCGCTCGTGCACCTCCGGCGTGGGGTCGGCGGTGTACTCCTCGGTTCCGGGTCGGGCCCACGCGGGCGGTCGCGCCGATCCGCTCAGCGCCCAGGCCGCCTGCCGCGCCGCCCCCAGCGCGACGTACTGCCCCGGCGCGGGCACCGAGACGGGTACGCCGAACACCGCGGGGGCGATGACGCGCACGGCCCGCGACCCCGCGCCGCCACCGATCAGCAGGATGCGCCGCGCGACCACGCCGTGCGCGGCCAGGTGGGCGAGTCCGTCGGCGAGCCCGCACAGCAGCCCTTCCACCGCGGCCCGGGCCAGGTTGGCCGGCGCGGCGTTCGCGACACGCAGGCCGTGCAGCGCGCCGGAGGCGTTGGGGCGGTTGGGCGTTCGCTCACCCTCCAGGTAGGGCACCAGGACCAGCCCGGCGCTGCCCGGCGGCGCGGACAGCGCGAGCTCCGACAGGCCGTCGTGGTCGACCCCCAGCATGGCGGCGGCCGCGTCCAGCACCCGGGCGGCGTTGAGCGTGCACACCAGCGGGAGGTAACGGCCGGTGCCGTCGGCGAACCCGGCGACAAAGCCCGCGTCGTCGCGGACCGGGCCGGCGGTCACCGCGGCCACCACGCCCGATGTCCCGACCGACACGATGACGTCGCCCTCGTCGGCGTCGAGGCCGAGCGCCGCGGCGGCGTTGTCGCCGAGACCCGCGCCGAATGTGGTTGTGCCGCTGCAGGTTGCGTTCGACGGGCCCAGCACGGCGGGCAGGCGCGGGCGGCGGCCCCGCATGGCCAGCTCGAGCAGGTCGACGCGGTAGGAGCCGCCCGCCGCGTCGTAATAGCCCGTCCCGCTGGCGTCGCTGCGGTCGGTGGTCAGCGCCGCGATGTCGGTGTCCCCGCGCAACCGCCAGCTCAGCCAGTCGTGCGGCAGGCAGACGGCCGCCGTGCGGTCGGCGTGCCCCGGCTCGTGGTCGGCGAGCCAGCGCAGCTTGGCCACCGTGATCGCGGCCAGCGGCACCACGCCGACGGCCCGGGCCCACGCCCCCGCGCCGCCGAGCTCGTCGGTGAGCGCGCGCGCCGCGTCGGCCGAACGCACGTCGTTCCACAGCAGCGCCGGCCGCACCACCTCGCCCCTCGCGTCGAGACACACCATGCCGTGCTGCTGCGCCCCGACCCCGATCGCCTCCACGCCGTCCAGGCCGCCCGCGGACGCAATCGCCGCGCGGGCGGCGGATTCCCATGCGGCGGGGTCGATCTCGGTCCCGCCCGGATGGTCGGCCCGCCCCTCGCGGACCACCTCACCCGTCGCGGCGTCGCAGATCAGCACCTTGCAGGACTGCGTCGAGGAGTCGACGCCGGCGACCAGCGTCATTCGCGGGCCTCGACGAGTGCCCGGAGCGTGGCCCGCGCGCCGCTGCGGTGCAGGGAGTCCAGCGTCCACAGGTAGGGCTCGACGAAGCGGGGCTGGTCGACGAGGTCGCCGAACACCGCCCGGTTGGCGAGGAACGCGGTCGGGTCGTCGCGCTGGGAACGGGCTATGGGGACGAGCGTGCCGGCGAGCCGGTCCACCACCTCGATCGGCCGACCGTCTTCGTCGACGCCCTCGGCGTAGCGCGCCCAGCTGGCCACGATCGCAGCGGACACCCCGACCGGCCCGCCGCGTCGCAGGTTGTCGGCGACCACGGGCAGCAGCCACTTGGTGATGCGTTCCGACGAGTCGGCGCACAGCCTGGCGACCGTGTCGCGCACGTGGGCGTTGCCGAAGCGGGGGAGGAGCCCGTCCTTGAAGTCGGCCAGTCCGGGGACGGGGGTGAGGGTCGGCATCGCCTCGTATTCCCAATAGCGGTGCAGGAATTCGGCGATCAGCGGGTCACGGGCGGCCTCGTGCACCAGCCGGTACCCGGCCAGGTACCCGAAGTAGCACAGGCCCTGGTGGCCCGCGTTGAGTAGCCGCAGCTTCATCGCCTCATACGGCGCCACGTCGTCGACCAGCTGGACTCCCGCCATGTCCAGCGGCGGCCGGCCGTCGGCGAAGTCGTCCTGGAGCACCCACATGGCGAACGGCTCGGCGACCACCGGCCAGGCGTCGCGCACGCCGAATTCGGTGTGCAGCCGCTCGATCGCGGCCGGCGTGGTGGCCGGGGTGATCCGGTCGACCATCGAGTTGGGGAACTTGGTGTGCTCGCGCATCCACCGTGCGAGTGCGGGACTGAGCCGCTCGGCGTACGACGTGAACACGTCCCGCGCCACGCTCCCGTTCTCGACGATGTTGTCGCACGACACGATCGTGGGGGAGGGCAGGTCGCGTTCGCGGCGCCGGTTCAGCGCCTCGGCCACCAGCGGGTAGACGTCGCTCAGCGGCGGGTGGTAGCCGCCTTCGGTGATGGTGAGTGAGACGATCCGGGTGGTCGGGGCGGCGAGCAGCTCGATGACCGCATCGGGATCGTCTGGGGCGTAACGGAAGTCGACGATGGAGCCGATGACGCGGGGCTCCCGGGTGCCGTCCGGGTGTTCGAGGATCAACGTGTACAGGTGGTTCTGGGCGCGCAGCGCGTCGCGCATGCGCCGGTCATCGGGCAGCACGCCCACACCGCAGATTCCCCAGTTTTGGGCGAGCCCGTCGCCCAGCAGCCTGTCGATGTACATGGCCTGATGGGCGCGGTGGAAGCCGCCGACGCCGAAATGCACGATGCCGACTCTGATTTGGCTGCGGTCGTAGGCCGGGACGGGGATGCCGAGCGCGCCCAGGTTGCGCGCGCTCAGCTCCATTCCCGCAACTTAGCTCACCGCTAAGCGTTGGGGCAGAGATCGCGCAAGGCGAAGATCACGACGTCCGCGGCCTGCCGGCCGTTGATTCCGCCGGTGCCCTGGTCGGCGTCCGAGCGCTGGATCGCCAGGCCCTCGAGCTGTTGCGGGGAGGCGCCCCAGGAGAGCTGCTGGCACAGGTCCGCCCCCATCTGCAGCAGCGCGTCGTCGCCGCCATTGACGGCGTGGATGCCGGCGTTGTGCAGGTCGTTGATGAAGGCAACCGCGTCGGCCCGGGCCGGGCTGGCCCAGACGATGCCCGCGGCCATAAGTGGGGCGCCTGCGAACGCTGCGCCCATGAACCGGCCATAGGGCCGCTGTGCTGCCATCGAAATGTTCTCCTTCGTCCCGTGCCCGAATCGCGGATGATGCACTTTTACACGAAAGCGCCGCCAAACACGCTGGGGAAGATAAATCCCGATGATGAATTGTGGGCAAAGACCGATGGCTATGCGTCCGGGCACAGATCGCGGACGGCGTCGATGACCACGTCGTCGGCCTGTTGAGGGGTGATCCCGCCGGCGCCCTGCCGGCTGTCGGAGCGCTGCAACGCCAGACCCTCGAGCTGCGACGGCGGGGCGCCCCACGACAGTTGCTGGCAGACGCTCAGGCCCATCTGCACCAGCGCCGCGTCACCGCCGCTGACCGCATGGATCCCGTTCTTGTGCAGGTCGCTGACGAACGTGGTCGCGTCCGCGTGCGCCGGGCCTGCCAACGCGACACCGGCCACCAGGACGGGGCCACTCACTAGCGCTGTCTTGATGAATCGGCCGTAGGCCCGCTGTCCCGGCATGGCGATCCTCCCTTTGATCGTTCACCGTTCGTTTACCTCTATAGAACCTTTAAGACATGTTGGGTCGCCGAAAATTCCCTGGGAATGAGCTGCGGAAAAATTCGGATCGGCCAGACCGCAACGTTGCTGCGACGAGGTCTTTGCCCTGCGCGGCCGCGTACCCGGCTCGTGACGCCCTTGTGACGTCACCATTTGGATACGGCGCGGTGCGCCGCCTCGGGCGTTTCGTGGTGACTACCGACAATTGGCTCGTTATCTGCTGCATCAGATATGTGAGCGCGAATTAAAGGAGAGTCGGCGCTGATGGCGATCGTCGATCGGTTCAACATGAAAGTAGTTGCCAGCCTTGGGTTGTGCGGAGCCGCACTTGCGTTGAGCCCGGATGCGGCAGCCGCTCCCCTGAAGACGGGCGGCTACGCCTGCGTTCAGGGGCAGGCGGGCGAGGTCGGGGGCCCCGTCGCGGGCGCGCCGCTGGCCGGGCCCGGCGCCGCGGGCGGAGCGGCCGCCGGTGGCGCGCCGACCGCCCAGGTCTGCGCGGCCAGCGCGCCGCTCACCGACATGGCCGGTGTGCCATTGGCCGTGCCCGGGCCGTTGCCGGTCGGCGCTCCCGTGCCCTTGCCCTTGGGCGCGCCGCTGCCGCTGCCGTTGGGCGCGCCGCTGCCCATCGCGCCGGTGGTGCCCGCCGGCGCTCCGCTGGTTGCCCTCGGTGGGCCCCTGGCGGCCGGTGCGCCCCTCGAAGGAGCCCCGCTCGTCGACATGTCGGGGGTCAAGGATGCCCCGACCGGCCCCGCGCCGGCCGGAGGGCCCCAGCCCGGTCAGCCGGTTGCTCCCGGCCCTGGCGCACACTGAGTTCCACTTCACGACGGGAACGGACCCGCTGGTCGAAACC
>NZ_LZJJ01000556.1:0-726 GCF_001667625.1 Mycobacterium sp. E1715 | reverse complement strand
GGTGGTGATGATGAAGTCGGCGGCGCCGTCGGCCCAGACGAACTTCAGGCCGTCGAAGCGCTCGAACACGCCCTCCGCGATCATGTTCATCTGGTGGTAGATGTAATTCAGCGCCATGAAGCTGACGTATTGCTCGTAGGTGCGGGTGTTGCCGGAGGGCGTGGGCGGGAACATGATGCCGTTGCCCACCTCGATGTGCGCGGCCACCGGGAGGCCCGCGTCGACCGCGGCCTCCCACAGCGGCCAGAACTGCGGCTTGCCGTAGAGCTCGCGGGATTGCAGCGGCACGCCGATCTGGACGACGCGTGGATGGGCACGGTACTTCTCGATCTCTCGCAACGCGCCGGGGATGTCGTCGGGATTCACCCGGATCGTGCCGCGGAATCGCTCGCCGAACTCGCCTGAATCCAACCAGTCCGACACCATCATCTCGTTGTGCGCGGCGTGCAGCGCGCTGCCCAGGTGCCGGTCGGGCATGATGCCGCGGCCCATCGGGTGCAGGACCGCCACGTCGACTCCGCGCTTCGAAAAGAGTTCGTGGGCAACGGCATCATGTTCCCGCCCACGCCCTCCGGCAACACCCGCACCTACGAGCAATACGTCAGCTTCATGGCGCTGAATTACATCTACCACCAGATGAACATGATCGCGGAGGGCGTGTTCGAGCGCTTCGACGGCCTGAAGTTCGTCTGGGCCGACGGCGCCGCCGACTTCATCACGCCGTTC
>NZ_LZJJ01000555.1:0-1624 GCF_001667625.1 Mycobacterium sp. E1715 | reverse complement strand
CCAGGCCGGGAAACTGCACCGTCGTCGCCTCGGCGTGCAGCTCGGCGGAGACAGTCACCGGCCGCAGCAGGTCGCCGGCGAATTTCGCCAGGTCAGCCACCGTGGACACCGCCCCGAACCCCGCCGCCGCCGCGCCGCCGTCCAGCCGGGTGCAAGCCATCCCGAGCGGCTGGAACACCGCCTCGGCCAGGTAGTGGCCGAATTCGATGCCCGACTCGCGCTCCACGGTCTCGGCCAGCACGGTGAAGCCGTGGTTGGAGTAGATGCGCCGCGCGCCGGGGGCGGCGAGCACGTGGTCGTTCTGCAACGCCAGCCCCGACGCGTGCGCCAGCAGATGGCGCACGGTGGCCCCGGGCGGGCCGGCCGCGGTGTCCAGGTCGATGACGCCCTCTTCGACGGCGACCTGCACCGCGCGGGCCACCAGCGGCTTGGTCACCGAAGCCAGCACGAACACCCGCTCGGTGTCGCCGTGACCGGCCAGCACGCCGTCGGGTCCGATCACCGCCGCGGCGGCGGCCTCGACTGGCCAATCCCGCAGAGCGTCGAGGGCCGCCATCACTTTCGGGCGATGTAGTAGTTGTTGATCGGGTCGGACTCGATCTCGGCGACCCGCACGTCGCCGAATCCGGCGTCGGCCAGCATCGCGGTGGCCAGCTGCGTCCCCCACGCCGTGCCCAGCCCGGCGCCGTCCAGCGCCAACGACACCGTCATGCAGTGCATCAGCGACGTCGTGTACAGGTAGGTGCTCATCGGAACGCCGACGTTGTCCTCGAGGCGGCTCGACGCCTTGATGTCGGCCATCAGCAGCACGCCGCCGGGCCGCAGGGCGCGGTAGATGTTCTCCAGCACCTGCGCGGGCTGGGCCTGGTCGTGGATGGCGTCGAACACGGTGATGACGTCGTAGGCCTCGACCTTGTCCAACTCGGCCAGGTTGTGACTCTCGAAGGTCGCGTTCGCCAGCCCGAGGTCGGCCGCCTCGCGGGCGCCGACGGCGATCGCCTCGTCGGAGAAGTCGATGCCGGTGAAGCGGCTGGCGGGGAACGCGCGCGCCATCACGTTGATCGCGTGGCCGCTGCCGCAGCCGAAGTCCGCGACGTCGGCCCCGTCCCGCAGGCGTTCGACGAGGCCGTCCACCAGCGTCAGCACCACGTCGACCAGCGCCTTGTCGTACACCACCCCGCTCTGCTCGGCCATCAGCGCGTGGAAGCGGGGGAACTCGCTGTAATGCAGGCCGCCGCCGTCGCGGAAGCAGCCGATGATCTTCTGTTCGACCTCGGCGAGCAGCGGGACGAACAGGGTCACCAGGGCGAGGTTGTCCGGCCCGGCCGCCCGGGTCAGCACGCCGGCACGGTGCGCGGGCAGCGAGTAGGTGGCGGTCTCGGCGTCATAGTCGACGACGTGCGCGGTCGTCATGCCGGCCAGCCACTCGCGCACGTAGCGCTCGTTGAGGCCGGCCGCCTCGGCGATCTCGGCGCTCGTGGCCGGCGCGAGCCCGGACATCGTGTCGAGCAGACCGGTCTGGTGCCCGATGCTCAGCAGCAGGGTCAGGCTCGCGCCGTCGATGGCCGCGGCGATTCGTTCGGTGAATTCGTCGCTGGTTTCCGAGGCGGTCTCGGGTGCTGCG
>NZ_LZJJ01000554.1:0-15812 GCF_001667625.1 Mycobacterium sp. E1715 | reverse complement strand
TCATCGGTTGGCCGCGGGATGGTCGGCATCACCTCATCGACTGGGGCGGAGCCACTTTCGATGTCCTCGGCCCGCTGAACTGGCAAGCGATCAAGTCGACGCCTCGCGCGTTGCAAATGCTGCGGTTCGCGCGCCGCGTGGTTCGCCAGCGGGCCGTTCTCGACGGCAGCATGGCACACGAGCTTCTGCTTGCCGCCGACGAAGGCAAGCTGTCGCATCGCGAGTGTCCGCCGCTGATGGTCGACTATCTCGCGCCGTCGATCGACACCACCATGAGCGCCATCTCCAACGCGTTGCACCTGTTCGCCAGCCACCCCGAGCAGTGGCGGCTGCTGAAAGAGGACCCGGGCCTCATGACGAACGCCGTCAATGAAGTGGTCCGGTACGAGCCCCCGCTGCGCGCATTCGCGCGCTGGGTGGCCAGCCAAACTGAAATAGCCGGCACGCCAATGCCGTCCGGTGCTCGCGCCCTTGTGATGTACGCCTCTGCCAACCGAGACGAACGCGAATGGGAGGAACCCGAAGTCTTCGACATCCGCCGCGACGCCAGCCGTCAAATCGGCTTCGGCCACGGAGCGCATGCCTGCGCCGGCCAAGGTCTGGCGCGCCTGGAAACGTCGGCCATGCTGCGCGCACTGATTGAGCGCGTCGACCGCATCGAGGTCACCGGAACACCGAAGTGGGCGATGAACAACATCATCCGCCGTCACGAGGCCCTGCCGCTCAAGCTGGTTCCGGCATAAATTCGCGTGGTGTCAGCTCGACGCCGCCCGCGCCAAACTGAAAGGGACTCAATGAGACTCTTGCCCCCGGCCGCCGAGCCGTTCACTGCTCCGCCCGACCGGGACATGCTCCCCTCGGAGCGCCGAGAATTCGTCCGCACGCACCGGACGTGTGTCTTCGGTTACCGCCGCCGCCATGACGGCCCGGCCATGTCGATCGTGTATTACGTCCCGACCGATGACGACGAGCTGCTCGTGTCCACCATGGCCGGACGCGCGAAGGCGAACGCGGTGGCGCGGGACCCGAAAGTGAGCATTTGTGTGCTCGACGAGCGCTGGCCGTTCTCCTTCTTGCAGGTATACGCCGACGCCGTCGTCGATAAAGACCCCGACCTCACCGTCGACGTCATGATGGCCGTCGGCTGGCGCATGTCCGGACACCAGGCGGGCGCGGAAGCCCGGCCGTTCGTCCGGGAAATGGCCGAGCGCGAAGACAGACTGGTGCTTCGTTGTCGTCCCTACGCGACCTTCGCCACACCGCCGCGTCACCTGTATGCGAACGAGGAAGCGAACGAGCTGACGCACTGGGGATCATCGTCGCTCCCCTGGAACGCTCCGGATCCGGTTGCCCGGTAGCTGAATCAGGCCCCGTACACGGGAACCGGCGGGCGGGCCTTGGCGAGCAGGTCGGCGACGACGGGCCCCAGTTCCGCGGGATCCCACCTTGCGCCCTTGTCGATCTGCGGCCCGTGTGCCCAGCCCTCCGCGACCCGGATCTTACCGCCCTCGACCTCGAACACCTTCCCGGTCACGTCGCGGGATTCCGCGCTGCCCAGCCACACCACCAGCGGCGAGACGTTCTCGGGCGCCATGGCGTCGAAATCCTGGTCCTGCGTTGCCATCATCTCGGCGAAGACCGTCTCGGTCATGCGGGTTCGGGCCGACGGCGCGATGGCGTTGACCGTCACGCCGTAGCGGCCCATCTCGGCGGCGCCGACCAGCGTCATCGCCGCGATGCCGGCCTTGGCCGCGCTGTAGTTGCCCTGCCCGACGCTGCCCTGCAGGCCGGCGCCCGAACTGGTGTTGACGATCCGCGCGTCGACGGCCTTGCCCTCTTTGGACAACCCGCGCCAGTACGACGCCGCGTGCCGCATGGTGGCGAAGTGGCCCTTGAGATGTACGGCGATAACGGCGTCGAACTCCTCCTCGCTGGTGTTGGCCATCATCCTGTCGCGGACGATGCCGGCGTTGTTGACCAACACGTCCAGCCCGCCGAAGGTGTCGACGGCGGTCTGGATCAGGGCGGCCGCTTCGTTCCAGTCGGCGACGTTGGATCCGTTGGCGACGGCTTCCCCACCGGCCGCGGTGATTTCGTCGACCACGCCCTGGGCGGCGCTGCCGCCCCCGGCCGGCGAGCCGTCCAGGCCCACGCCGATGTCGTTGACCACCACGCGCGCACCTTCGGCCGCGAAGGCGAGCGCATGCGCGCGACCGATACCGCCGCCCGCTCCGGTGACGATGACCACGCGGCCGTCAACCACTCCCATTGTTCGTGTCTCCTCTACTTGATCGCGCCGGCGTTCGTTGTGGCCAGGTAGTGCGGCGGCTCGCCCCCGCCGTGCACCTCGAGCGACGCGCCGCTGATGTAGGACGCCGCGTCCGATGCCAAAAAGGCTGCGGCCCAGCCGATGTCGTCGGGCTTGGCGAGTCGGCCCAGCGGCACGTTCTTGGAGATTGCGGCGATGGACTCGGCGTCGCCGTAGAAGAGCTCGGATTGCTCGGTCTCGACCATGCCGACGACACAGGAGTTCACCCGGACCTTCGGCCCCCATTCCACCGCCAGGGTCTGTGTGAGGCTTTCCAGGCCGGCCTTGGCCGCCCCGTAGGCGCCGGTGCCGGGCGATGGCCGTCGACCGGACAGACTGCAGATGTTGATGATCGACCCGCCGCGGTCCTGGTTCTGCATCTTCTCGTTCGCGTGTTGGGAAACCGACAGTGCGCCAATGAGGTTGAGTTCGATGATCTTGCGGTTGAACTTCGCGCTGGACTCCGCGGTCAGCACGTACGGCGAACCGCCGGCGTTGTTGACCACGACGTCGAGCCGGCCGTGCCTGTCGACGATGGTGTCGATGAGCGCCTTCACGGCGTCGTCGTCGCGGACGTCGCAGGAATGGAACTCGTACGGCAGGCCCTCGACGGCCCGCCGTGCGCAGGTGATGACCGTCGCGCCCTGCCCGGCGAACACCGAGCTGATGCCGGCGCCCACCCCCCGGACCCCGCCGGTTACCAGAACCACCCGCCCGGCCAGCCCCAAGTTCACGGCGTCGGATGCTTCGGCGCGAGTCACTGTGCTAGCGTACCAAGCAAGTGCTTGCTTAGGTAGTTACCCCACGAGGAAGTGGCGCCTTGCCCATCACATCCACCACCACCGAACCGGGCATCGTCGCGGTCACCGTCGACTTTCCCCCGGTCAACGCCATCCCGTCGCGCGGCTGGTTCGAACTGGCCGACGCCATCACGGCCGCCGGCCAAGACCCCGAGACCCACGTGGTCATCCTGCGGGCGGAGGGCCGCGGCTTCAACGCCGGGGTCGACATCAAGGAGATGCAGCGCACCGAGGGATTCACCGCGCTGATCGACGCAAACCGCGGTTGCTTCGCCGCCTTCCGGGCGGTCTACGAGTGCGCGGTGCCCGTCGTCGCGGCCGTGAACGGCTTCTGCGTCGGCGGCGGCATCGGCCTGGTCGGCAACTCCGACGTCATCGTGGCCTCCGAGGACGCCACCTTCGGGCTGCCGGAGGTCGAGCGCGGTGCGCTCGGGGCGGCCACCCACCTGTCGCGGCTGGTGCCGCAGCACATGATGCGGCGGCTGTTCTTCACCGCCGCGACCGTCGACGCCGCCACCCTGCACCATTTCGGTTCGGTGCACGAGGTGGTGCCGCGCGACGAGCTGGATGAGGCCGCATTGAAGGTGGCCCGCGACATCGCCGCCAAGGACACCCGGGTCATCCGCGCGGCCAAGGAGGCGCTCAACCTGATCGACGTGCAGCGCGTCAATTCGAGTTACCGCATGGAGCAAGGCTTTACGTTCGAGCTCAACCTGGCCGGCGTCGCCGATGAGCACCGCGACGCATTCGCCGGTACCACGAAGCGTGAGAAGTCTTAGCCGCCGGCGACGATGCAGAACGAAGTGATGAGGAGCGGCGCATAGTGACCGACAAGAGAACCACCCTCGACGAGGCCGTCGCGCAGCTGCGCAGCGGCATGACGGTCGGCATCGGCGGCTGGGGCTCGCGGCGCAAGCCGATGGCGTTCGTGCGCGCCATGTTGCGCTCCGACGTCACGGACCTCACGGTGGTCACCTACGGCGGGCCCGACCTGGGGTTGCTGTGCTCGGCCGGCAAGGTCAAGCGCGTCTACTACGGGTTCGTCTCCCTGGATTCCCCGCCGTTCTACGACCCCTGGTTCGCCAAGGCCCGCACCAGCGGCGCGATCGAGGCCCGGGAAATGGACGAGGGCATGCTGCGCTGCGGCCTGCAAGCCGCCTCGCAACGCCTGCCGTTCCTGCCGATTCGGGCCGGGCTGGGCAGCTCGGTCCCCGACTTTTGGGAGGGCGAGCTGCAGACCGTGACCAGCCCGTACCCCGCGCCGGAGGGCGGGCACGAGACGCTGATCGCCATGCCGGCGCTGCGCCTGGACGCGGCCTTCGTGCACCTCAATCTCGGTGACAGCCGCGGCAATGCGGCCTACACGGGGATCGATCCGTACTTCGACGACCTGTTCCTGATGGCCGCCGACAAGCGCTTCCTGTCGGTGGAGCGCGTCGTCTCCACCGAGGAGCTGGTCAAAGCCGTTCCCCCCCAGGCCCTGCTGGTGAATCGGATGATGGTCGACTCCGTCGTGGAGGCCCCCGGCGGCGCACACTTCACCACCGCGGCACCGGATTACGGTCGCGACGAGAAATTCCAGCGGCATTACGCCGAGGCCGCCTCGACCGAAGAGGGCTGGCAGAAGTTCGTCCAGACCTACCTGTCGGGCAGCGAGGACGATTACCAGGCGGCGGTCCGCGCATTCGCAGAGGAGGCGGCCAAATGAGCACCACCCGCGCCGAGGTGTGCGCGGTCGCGTGCGCCGAGCTATTCAGGAACTCGGGCGAAATCATGGTCAGCCCGATGACGAACATGGCCTCGGTCGGGGCGCGGCTGGCGCGATTGACTTTTTCACCGGACATCCTGCTGACCGACGGCGAGGCGCAACTGCTGGCGGACACCCCGGCCCTGGGCAAGACCGGACCCGTCGAGGGCTGGATGCCGTTCGGCCGGGTGTTCGAGACACTGGCCTGGGGCCGGCGGCACGTGGTGATGGGCGCCAATCAGGTTGACCGCTTTGGCAATCAGAACATCTCGGCGTTCGGCCCGCTGCAACACCCGACCCGCCAGATGTTCGGCCTGCGGGGAGCGCCCGGCAACGCGATCAACCACGCGACCAGTTACTGGGTGGGCAACCATTCGAAGCGGGTGTTCTGCGAGGCGGTCGACGTGATCTGCGGCATCGGCTGGGACAAGGTGGATCCGGACAACCCGGCGTTCCGCTTCGCCAACACCCACCGCGTCGTGTCCAACCTGGGGGTGTTCGACTTCGGCGGTCCGGACCACACCATGCGCGCGGTGTCCCTGCATCCCGGGGTCTCGCCCGACGACGTCCGCGAGGCCACGTCGTTCGAGGTGCACGGCGTGGACGAGGCGGAAGAGACCAGGCAGCCGACCGACGAGGAACTCCGGCTGATCCGCGAGGTCATCGATCCGAAGTCGCTGCGCGACAGGGAGATACGTTGAACAGGCTGCGTACGCCGCTGACCGAGCTGGTCGGTGTCGAGCACCCGGTGGTGCAAACCGGAATGGGCTGGGTGGCCGGCGCGCGACTGGTGGCCGCCACGGCCAACGCGGGCGGGCTGGGCATCCTGGCCTCGGCCACCATGACGCTGGACGAATTGGCGACGGCCATCGGCAAGGTCAAGGCCGCCACCGAAAAGCCGTTCGGGGTGAACATCCGCGCCGACGCCGCGGACGCCGGCGACCGCGTCGATCTGATGATCCGCGAGGGCGTGAAGGTGGCGTCCTTCGCCCTGGCGCCCAAGCAGGAGCTGATCGCCCGGCTGAAAGAGGCGGGCGCGGTGGTGATTCCGTCGATCGGTGCCGCCAAGCACGCTAAAAAGGTGGCGGCCTGGGGCGCCGACGCGATGATCGTGCAGGGCGGCGAGGGTGGTGGACACACCGGGCCCGTGGCCACGACGCTGCTGCTGCCGTCGGTGCTGGATGCCGTGCAGGGCACCGGGATCCCCGTGATCGCCGCGGGGGGCTTCTTCGACGGGCGCGGGCTCGCGGCCGCGCTGAGCTACGGGGCGGCCGGCGTGGCGATGGGCACGCGCTTCCTGCTGACCTCGGACTCGACGGTGCCCGACGAGGTCAAGCGGCGCTACCTGGAGGCGGCGCTCGACGGCACGGTGGTCACCACGCGCGTCGACGGCATGCCGCACCGCGTGCTGCGCACCGGCCTGGTCGAGAGGCTCGAAAGCGGTTCACCGGTAAGGGGTCTCACCGCGGCCGTGCGCAACGCGGCAAAGTTCAAACACATGTCGCAGATGACCTGGCGGTCGATGATCCGCGACGGCCTGGCGATGCGCCACGGCAAGGAGCTGACCTGGTCCCAGGTGGTGATGGCGGCCAACACCCCGATGCTGCTGAAGGCCGGCCTGGTCGAAGGCAACACCGACGCCGGGGTGCTCGCCTCCGGACAGGTGGCCGGCATCCTGGAGGACCTGCCGTCATGCGCCGAGCTGATCGACTCGGTTGTGCGCGACGCGATCGCACACCTGAAGGCGGCGTCTGCGCTCGTCGAAGCGGGCGACTAAAGACCCTGGCCGCGGCCGCGACGCCACGTCACCCTGGAGGGATGATGACGCTGGCACCGGAAACCTGGCCGACCCCGCTCTTGAACGCGGTCCGAACCTCCAACAGATACCTGCTCAACCCGCTCATGCTGCGGCTGGCCGGCCGCAAGAACTGGTATGCAGCGGCGATAGAGCACACCGGACGGCGGTCGGGCAAGGCGTACACCACACCGGTCGTCGCCGAGCGCATCGACGACGGCTTCGTCATACCGCTGCCCTACGGCACAGACGTGGATTGGCTGCAAAACGTGCGCGCCGCGGGACGCGCTACCATCGCGTCCCAGGGCGAGACATATCCGGTGGTGCACCCCGAGATCATCGACGCGGCGGACGCCCTCCCCCTGCTATCGGCTTCCCGCCGCCGCACCTTCGAACGGGTCGGCATAGCGGGTTACCTCAGGGTCAAAGACCAGCCGGCGAACTGAACGGCGCCTCGACCGTACGCGCGGGTTAAGCTATGATCTGAATATCGGTGAAATGAAGCTATAATCTTCATATGGCTAGGGTGAAGACTATACCTTCAATGCGGGCGACGCTGATCGGCGACGTGGTGGGGTCCCGGCGTGCCGGCGACCGGCCGGCCCTGCATCGACGTGTCGCCTCCGCGCTGGGCCAGGTCGCGAACGGCGCCATCGACCCGCCGTCCTTCACCGTGGGGGATGAGTTCCAGGGCAGCTACCCCGCCCTGGGCGGTGCAATCGATGCGGCGTTGACCGTGCGGCTGTTACTTGCGCCCGAGGTCGACGTCCGCTTCGGGCTCGGATGGGGCGCGGTGACCGTCCTCGACGCCGACGCGGGAATCCAGGACGGGCCCGGGTGGTGGGCCGCGAGGGAGGCCATCCAGCAGACGGCGGAGGCGCAGCGGCAGCCCGGCTTCTCGCTGGTGCGCACGACATTTCGGGCGGCCGCGGAGACGTGCACCGACGTCGCCGCGGTCAACGCCGCCCTGATTTGTCGGGACCATCTGCTTGGATCGCTCGATGAGAGATCGTTGCGGATTGTGAGGGGATTGATGGCCGGCCGGACCAAAAGGGACCTCGCGGCCGCCGAGGGGATCAGCCCGTCGGCGGTCTCGCAGCGCTCGAGCCGTGACGGTTTGGATCTCATCGTCCTTGCCAGCCACTACCTGCGGGGTCTGCCGTGAGCGCCGTCGCCGTCCTGCTCACGGCGCTCGGCATCGCCGACCTGTGTCGGCGGGCGTTCCGCCCGATGTGGGTCTCGCTGGCGGTCGGACCCGCCGCGGTGGCGGTGTTCTTGGTGCTGGGCGCCCTGTGGCATGCCGGCGACATCCCGCTGCTCGTCCTGGCCGCCGCGTCGGTCGTCGCATGGGAAGGGCTCTGCGCGCGCAGCGAACGTAGCGGCGGCCACCAGGGCGCGCCGCTGGCGGTGTTCGCCGCAACGCTGGCGCTGTTGACGTTGCTGTCCGGATGGTCGTCGACGGTCAACGGCGGCATCGCGCGGTGGGTGAGCTGGGTGCACTTGCCGCTCGGCCATGTCACGCCCACTCGGCTGCTCATGGTTGTCGGCGTGGTGCTGGTGCAATTCGCGACCGCGAACCAGCTCGTGCGCCTGGTGCTCGGTTCCGTGGGAGCGGTACGGCCGGTCGGCGAACCGCAACCATCGGACAAGCTCAAGGGCGGGCGGCTGTTGGGCCCGATGGAACGGCTACTGATCTTGAGCCTGGGTGTCGGCGGGCAGGTGGCCGCCGCCAGCGCGGTCGTCGCCGCCAAGGGCATCATCCGGTTCCCGGAGTTGAACGCCCAGCAAGGCCGCAACGGCGACGTCGGGATCGACGAGGTGACCGAGTACTTCTTGGTCGGCAGCTTCACCAGTTGGCTGTTGGCCCTCGGCGGGATCGGCCTGGTGCTGGCGACCCCGTAATGTCGAACACCGCGCCGAATACCGGCTCGGCGCAATGGTTTACAGCCGCTCGATGATGGTGACGTTCGCGGTGCCCCCGCCCTCGCACATCGTCTGCAGGCCATAGCGGCCGCCGACGCGCTCGAGTTCGTTGAGCATGGTGGCGAACAGCTTGGCGCCGGTGGCGCCCAGTGGGTGACCGAGCGCGATCGCACCGCCGTTGGGGTTGACTTTCTCGGGGTCGGCCTTGATCTCCTTGAGCCAGGCCAGAACCACCGGCGCGAACGCCTCGTTGATCTCGACGGTGTCGATGTCGTCGATGGACAGCCCGGTCTTTTCCAGCGCGTAGCGGGTGGCCGGGATCGGACCGGTCAGCATGAACACCGGGTCGGCGGCGCGGGCGCTGATGTGGTGGATGCGGGCCCGCGGCGTCAGGTTGTGGTCCTTGACCGCCTGCTCGGAGGCCAGCAGCACCGCGCTCGCTCCGTCGGAGATCTGGCTGGCCATCGCCGCCGTCAACCGGCCACCCTCGACGAGGGTCTTGAGGCCGGCCATCTTCTCCAGCGACGACTCGCGCGGACCCTCGTCCACCCGGAACGGCCCGGATTCCGTTTCGACGGTGATGATTTCGTTGTCGAAGTGACCGGCGCGGATCGCGGCGAACGCGCGCTCGTGGCTGGTCAGCGCGTAGCGCTCCATCTCCTCGCGCGACAGGTTCCACTTCTCGGCGATCAGCTCCGAGCCGCGGAACTGCGAGATCTCCTGGTCGCCGTAGCGGTGCAGCCACTGCTTGGATTCGTTGGTCGGCGAGGTGAACCCGAACTGCTCGCCGACCGTCATCGCCGACGAGATCGGGATCTGGCTCATGTTCTGCACGCCGCCCGCCACGATGAGGTCCGCGGTGCCGGCCATGATCGCCTGTGCGCCAAAGGAAATCGCCTGCTGGCTGGAGCCGCACTGCCGGTCCACGGTGACGCCGGGCACTTCCTCGGGATAGCCCGCGGCCAGCCACGAGAGCCGGGCGATGTTGCCCGCCTGCGCGCCGATGGCGTCGACGCAGCCGGCGATCACGTCCTCGACGGCGGCGGGGTCGACGTCGACCCGGTCGAGCAGTCCGCGCCATCCGAGCGCGCCGAGGTCGACGGGATGTATGCCGGACAGCGAGCCGCCCCGCTTGCCAACCGCGGTGCGCACAGCGTCAATGACGTACGCCTCAGCCATAGTTCAGTTCCCTTCCTTGGTAATTCCGCCAAGAACGATGGCGAGATATTGCTCGCCAACCTGGTTCGCGGTCAGCGGTCCGCCGGGCTGATACCAGCGCACCGACACCCAGGTGGTGTCACGAATGAAACGGTAGACGAGGTCGACGTTGAGGTCGGGCTGGAAGTAGCCCTCGTCGATGCCCTGGTTGATCACCTCGACCCACATCTTGCGTTGCTGCCGGTTCATGTCCTCGATGTAGGAGAACCGGGGTTGCGACAACAACCGTTGGGCTTCGTCCTGATAGATGACGACCTGCGCGTGCCGATGCTCGATGGCCTCGAACGACGCCATGAACAGCCCCTTGAGCCGCTCGAGCGGGTTGGCCTCGCTGTCCACGATCTCGCGGTAGCGGGCGAACAACCAGTCCAGGAAGCTGCGCAGCAGCTCGTCGACCATCTCCTCTTTGGAGGAGAAGTGGTGATAGAGGCTGCCGGACAGGATCCCGGCGCTGTCGGCGATGTCGCGCACGGTGGTGGCACGCAGGCCGCGCTCGGCGAACATCGTCGCGGCGAGGTCCAACAACTCGTCGCGGCGGCTGTTCGCCTGACCGGCCACTCGATCCACCCGGCCAGGATATCAACCAAGCGCTTGCTTGGCCAGCGATCCGATCACGGATGCTGACTGGACACCGAGATGACCTCGCCGGTGAGGTAGCTGGAGTAGTCGCTGGCCAGGAACGCGATGGTGGCGGCCACCTCCCACGGCTCGGCGGCCCGCCCGAACGCTTCGCCCGCGGACAGCCGGTCCAGCAGGTCGGCCGAGGTGGTCTTGTCGAGGAACTTGTGCCGGGCGATGCTCGGCGACACGGCGTTGATCCGCACCCCGTATTCGACCGCTTCGATTGCGCTGCAACGGGTCAAGGCCATCACCCCCGCCTTGGCGGACGCGTAGTGCGACTGCGAGTGCTGTGCCCGCCAGCCCAAGACGCTTGCGTTGTTGACGATCACGCCCCCGTGCGCGGCCTCGCGGAAGTAGCGCAGCGCCGCCCGGGTGGCCCGGAACACCGACGACAGGGTGACGTCCAGGACGCGGTCCCACTCGTCGTCGGTCATGTCCACCACCGGGGTCTGACCGCCCAGCCCGGCGTTGTTGACCAGCACGTCGAGCCGGCCCATCCGGGCCGTTGTCGACGCGATCAGCGCGTCCACCTGCGCGGTGGACGTCACGTCGCACAGCACGCTCTCGACCCGGCCCAGGCCCAGCGCGGACAGCTCCTCGACGGTCTCCCCCAGCCGGCGCTCGTGGTGGTCGGACACCACGACGTCGGCACCCTCGGCCAGCGCCCGCTTCGCGGTCGCCGAGCCGATGCCGGTGCCCGCCGCCGCGGTGACGACGACGACCTTGCCCTGCAAAAGCCCATGCCCGGCAACCTCTTTCGGAGCTTCGGACAGGCTCATCCCTTTACCTCCCGGGGCAGGCCGAGCACGCGCTCGGCGATGATGTTGCGCTGGATCTCGTTGGATCCGCCGTAGATGGTGTCGGCGCGGGTGAACAGGAACAGCCGCTGCCATTCGTCGAATTCACCGTCGGACAGGGTCAGCCCCGGCTTGCCGATCACGTCCATCGCCAGCTCCCCCAGCGCGCGATGCCAATTGGCCCACAACAACTTCGACACGTTATCTTTCCCGGCGGCCTGGCCGCCTCCTTCGACGTCCATGGTGGCCAACGCGTAGCTGCGCATCGCGCGCAACCCGGTCCACGCGCGGGTCAGCCGCTCGCGGATGAAGGGGTCGTCGGCGGCGCCGTTGCGACGCGCCAGGTCGGCGAGGTTGGAAAGCTCACGGGCGTAGCGGATCTGCTGCCCAAGCGTCGACACCCCGCGCTCGAAGGTCAGCGTGCCCATCGCGACCCGCCAGCCGTCGCCGGGCTGGCCGACCACCAGGTTGGCGTCGGTGCGGGCGTCGTCGAAGAAGACCTCGTTGAACTCCGAGTCACCGGTGAGCTGGATGATCGGGCGCACCTGCACCCCGGGCTGATCCAACGGCACCAGCAGGTAGGAAAGCCCGGCGTGCCGCTTGGACCCCTTCTCCGTGCGGGCGACCACGAAACACCACTGCGCCCAGTGCGCCAACGAGGTCCACACCTTCTGGCCGTTGATCACCCACTGGTCGCCGTCCAGCTCGGCGGTGGTGGACACGTTGGCCAGGTCGCTGCCGGCGCCGGGTTCGGAATAGCCCTGGCACCACAGCTCGGTGACGTCGAGGATCTTGGGCAGGAACCGCTGCTGCTGCTCGGGCGTCCCGAAGGCGATCAGCGTCGGGCCGAGCAGCTCCTCGCCGAAGTGGTTGACCTTGTCCGGCGCGTCGGCTTTCGCGTACTCCTCATAGAACGCCACCCGGTGCGCGGTCGACAGCCCGCGGCCGCCGTGCTCGACGGGCCAGCCCAGGCAGGTGAGACCGGCCTTGGCGAGGTGCTGGTTCCATGCCCGGCGCTCCTCGAACGCCTCATGTTCGCGCCCCGGTCCGCCACGACCCTTGAGAGCTGCGAATTCGCCGACCAGATTGTCGGCGAGCCATCGGCGAACCTCCGCCCGGAACTCCTCGACGTCCTGCATGCCCTGTAGGCTAACCTACCAAGCACTTGCTTTGTCGGCTCGGTGACGATGCGCGCCGCGCAGCGGCGTGGGAGGAACCGGGCAATCCAGGTAGGAGCAGTCTCGATGACCGGCGATGTCCGCACGATTCCCGCGGCGCTGGACCGTTTTGCGAGTCGGTTTCCCGACCACGACGCGTTGATCACCGACGAGCGTTCGTTCACGGCCGCGGCCCTGCGCGACGAGGTTCGCCGGGCGGCCGCCGCGTTGATCGCCCTCGGCGTGCGGTCGGGCGACCGGGTGGCCATCTGGTCGCCCAACACCTGGCACTGGGTGGTCGCCTGCCTGGCCGTCCACCACGCCGGCGCGGCGATGGTGCCGCTGAACACCCGTTATACCGCCGAGGAAGCCGCCGACATCCTGGCCCGCACCGCGACGCCCGTGCTGTTCGGGATGGGCACGTTCCTGGGCCACGATCGCGTCGCCGATCTGGATCGGGATGCCTTGCCCGCGCTGCGGCACGTCGTCCGGATTCCGGTCGAGGCCGACGATCCCGTTTCAGGGACGTGGGACGACTTCGTCACGCAGGGCACCGACCTCGAGTCTGTCGCCACCCGCGCCGCCGCCGTCACGCCCGAGGACGTCAGCGACATCCTGTTCACCTCGGGCACCACCGGCCGCAGCAAAGGGGTGCTGTGCGCGCACCGGCAGTCGTTGTCGGCATCGGCGTCGTGGGCGGCCAACGGCAAGATCACCAGCGACGACCGCTACCTGTGCATCAACCCGTTCTTCCACAACTTCGGCTACAAGGCGGGCATCCTGGCCTGTCTGCAGACCGGCGCGACGCTGATCCCCCACCTGACGTTCGACCCACTGCGCGCGCTGCAGGCGATCGAGCGGCACCGCATCACCGTGTTGCCGGGACCGCCCACCATTTACCAGACCCTGCTGGACCATCCGCAGCGCGGGGACTACGACCTGAGTTCGCTGCGGTTCGCGGTGACAGGGGCGGCCACCGTGCCCGTCGTGCTGGTGGAGCGCATGCAATCCGAACTCGACATCGACATAGTGCTGACGGCGTACGGCCTCACCGAGGCCAACGGGATGGGCACGATGTGCCGCGCCGACGACGACGCCGTCACCGTCGCCACCACCTGCGGGCGCCCGTTCGCCGACTTCGAATTGCGTATCGACTCAAGCGCTCCCGGCGAAGCGGGTGAGGTGCTGCTGCGCGGGCCGAACGTGATGCTGGGCTACCTCGATGACCCGGACGCCACGGCGGCGGCCATCGACGCCGACGGTTGGCTGCACACCGGTGACATCGGCGCCGTCGACGCGGCAGGCAATTTGCG
This sequence comes from Mycobacterium sp. E1715, assembly GCF_001667625.1. Taxonomy (NCBI): domain Bacteria; kingdom Bacillati; phylum Actinomycetota; class Actinomycetes; order Mycobacteriales; family Mycobacteriaceae; genus Mycobacterium; species Mycobacterium sp. E1715. The sequence continues at coordinate 2,133 of NZ_LZJJ01000554.1, read as the reverse complement.
CATCACCGACCGGCTCAAGGACATGTACATCTGCGGCGGCTTCAACGTGTACCCCGCCGAGGTCGAGCAGGTGCTCGCCCGGATGACGGGGATCGCCGACGCCGCGGTGATCGGCGTCCCCGACGAGCGCCTCGGCGAGGTCGGCCGGGCCTTCGTGGTGACCCGGCCCGGCGCCGACCTCGACGAACATTCCGTGATCGCTTACACCCGTGAACATTTGGCGAACTTCAAGGCACCGCGGTCGGTGCGGTTCGTCGACGCGTTGCCGCGCAATCCGGGCGGCAAGGTGGTCAAACCCCAACTGCGAGAGCTGGCCTGAATGGATCTGGAATTAGACGAGGAGACCCAGGCGTTTGCGGCCGAGGTCCGTGAGTTCTTGTCCGCCAACGCCGAGTCGATCCCGACGAAGTCCTACGACAACGCCGAAGGTTTCGCGCAGCACCGGCACTGGGACCGCGTGCTGTTCGATGCCGGGCTGTCGGTGATCACCTGGCCGGAGAAATACGGCGGCCGCGATGCGCCGCTGTTGCATTGGGTGGTGTTCGAGGAGGAGTACTTCCGCGCCGGCGCGCCGGGCCGGGCCAGCGCCAACGGCACCTCGATGCTGGCGCCCACGCTGTTCGCGCACGGCACCTCCGAGCAGCTGGACCGAATCCTGCCGAAAATGGCCAGCGGCGAACAGATCTGGGCGCAGGCGTGGTCGGAGCCGGAGTCCGGCAGCGACCTGGCCTCGCTGCGATCCACCGCGACCAAGACCGACGGCGGCTGGCTGCTCAACGGGCAGAAGATCTGGAGTTCGCGCGCGCCGTTCGCCGAGATGGGCTTCGGGCTGTTCCGGTCGGACCCGGAAGCCGAGCGGCACAACGGCCTGACGTACTTCATGTTCGACCTGAAGGCGAAGGGCGTCACCGTGCGGCCCATCGTGCAGCTGGGCGGCGATACCGGGTTCGGCGAGATCTTCCTCGACGACGTGTTCGTCCCCGACCACGACGTGATCGGCACCCCGAACGAGGGTTGGCGGGCGGCGATGAGCACCTCGAGCAACGAGCGGGGCATGTCGCTGCGCAGCCCGGCGCGGTTCCTGGCGACCGCCGAGCGGCTGGTGCGACTGTGGCAGGACAGCGGCTCGCCCCCCGGGTTCGCAGACCGGGTGGCCGACGGCTGGATCAAGGCGCAGGCCTACCGGCTGCAGACCTTTGCCACGGTGACGCGGCTGGCCGACGGCGGCGAGCTGGGCGCCGAATCGTCGGTGACCAAGGTGTTCTGGTCCGACCTCGATGTTGACCTGCACCAGACCGCGCTGGACATCCTCGCCGCCGACGGCGAGCTCGCCGGCAGCTGGACGGATGGCCTGCTGTTCGCCCTGGGCGGCCCGATCTACGCCGGCACCAACGAGATTCAGCGCAACATCATCTCGGAGCGGCTGTTGGGCCTGCCCCGCGAGAAGTCCGGGGGCAAGAAATGAAATTCGCGCTAGACGAGCAACAGCGCGACTTCGCGGCCAGCATCGACGCCGCGCTCGGCGCGGCCGACCTGCCCGGCGCGATCCGTGCCTGGTCCGCCGGCGACACCGCGCCCGGCCGCAAGGTGTGGGAGCGGCTGGCCGAACTGGGCGTCACCGCGCTGGCGGTTCCGGAGAAGTTCGACGGCATCGAGGCGCACCCGGTCGACCTGGTGGTCGCGCTGGAACGCCTGGGACGCTGGTGCGTGCCGGGGCCGGTGGCCGAATCCATCGCCGTGGCACCGGTTTTGCTCGCCTCGGACGAGCGGTGCGCGGCGCTGGCCTCCGGCGAGCTGGTAGCCACGGTCGCGTTGCCACCGCATGCGCCGCGCGCGGTGGACGCCGACTCGGCCGGGCTGGTGCTGCTGGCTACCGACGACGGTGTGAGCGAGGCCGCGCCCGGCGACCGGCACGAGTCGGTCGATCCGAGCCGGCCCGTCTACGACGTGACCGCCACCGGCCAACCCTGGCAGGCGGAGGTCCGGCGCGCCTTCGAGTTCGGCGCGCTGGCCACCGCCGCGCAGCTGGTCGGCGCCGCCGAGGCGCTGCTGCGGGACACCGTCGACTACGCCAAGCAGCGCGCCCAGTTCGGCCGGGTGATCGGTTCCTATCAGGCGATCAAGCACAAGCTC
>NZ_LZJJ01000553.1:0-31894 GCF_001667625.1 Mycobacterium sp. E1715 | reverse complement strand
CCGCGTCCCACCCGGCCTCGACCAGGCGCATGAACGCCTCGACGCTGCCCGGCAGGGGCGGCGCGCTGTCTGACGCTCCCTCGGCGCGGTCGTGCTTCCATTCGGCGATCAGCGCGTCACGATGGGACTGCAAGGCGGCGTCGAACGTCGCGGCGTCCGCAGACGGCAGGGAGATCCGATAGCAGGCGCCCTGCTCGGTGGAGGTCTTCCTCAACGAGGGCTCGAGCTCGCGCCGGGGTCCTGGGTCGGGTCGCGGTTCGAGCCTGACCGCGGTGCGCAACTGGTTGACCGTGGCCACCCGCGCCAACTCCGCATAGTGCGCATCGGAGCCCGCACCCGCACGTGCCGCGATGACGCCGACCTGATCCAGCGACAGCCGGCCCTCCCGCATTCCTTCGGTGCAGCGGGGGAACTCCTCGACCCGGCGCGCGACGGTGGCGATCGTGTGCGCGGTGGTCGAGGACAACCCCAGCTTCCAGGCCACCAACGCCGGCACCGACCGCGCGCCGGTCATGCCGCACAGCTCCTCACGCTCGATCTCGGCGACCAAATCCACGATGCGCCCATCGATGGCGTTGCGCTGACCGGCCAACTCCGCCAGCTCCTCGAACAGCACCCCGAGACGGTCTTTGGGGCTCACCACCACGGAGTCGGACGATGCGGTCGAGGACATGAACCCATCATCGCAGCGGGGTACGACAAGTTTCGAAAACCCGATCCCCGCTCACAGCCGCAGCGTCCAACGGCCGTCGCGCAGGTGCATGACGGTACGACTGACGGTCGCAATGTCGATGCGCCAGAACGATTCCGGCGGTGCCGCCAGGGCGACCAGGATCGCCGCCCGGATGACCGCGGGATGCGTCACCGCCACGGTCGGCTGGTTCACCGACTTCAGCCATCCCGCCACCCGTTCGACCAGGGCGACGATCGACTCGCCACCGTGCGGCGCCCGGCCCGGGTCGGTCAGCCACGCCTCGAGGTCCCGCGGGTCGATTGTCTCCCGTGCTTGCCCGCGCCATGTCCCGCAATCGATGTCGGCCAACCGGGGCTCGACGCTGGCCGCCAGGCCCAGCAGCTCCGCGGTTTCACAGGCACGCCGCTCGGGCGCGGCGAGGTGCTTCTTGGCTTTGGAGCCAACCTTTTTCACCTGCCCACGTCCGACGTCGCTGAGCGGTTCGTCGAGCGGAAATCGCGCGGACGCCATGGCGTCGGTCATCGCGTGTGACACCATCGTCAGCCGCAGGACACCGGTCACGCGTTGATGCTCGGCGCGCGCTCCTCGAGCAACCGCCCGGCGAGCGTCGCGAACACCACGCCGACGGTCACCCACAGCACCAACTGCGCGGACAACGAGAGCAGCCTGAAGTCGTAGAGGACGTCGGCGGGAAAGCCCGGATAGACGATCGTGCCCGACGCGTCGCGCAGCGGCCCGGGGGTCTCGTCTATGTCCGGCAACGACATCGCCAGCACCGCGACCGCCGCGACGTAGCCGCCCGCGGCGAGCAGCCGCCCGTTCCACGCGCCGAGGCGGGCGGTCAGGAACCGCGCCAGCCACACGGCCGCGATGGTCAGCACCACCGAGGCCACCACCATGACCAGGTACCAGCCGGTGCGCTCCCCGATCGTGTCCGCCTGGCCCACCGCCGGCGGGTTGGGCGGATACTTCACGAACGGCACCAGGTAGACCGCGACGAAGGCGGCCGCCGCCAAAAGCAGCGAAAGCGCGCGTGGCCCAACGCTTGTCACACGCGCGGCGATCACACAGAACAGCACGCTGAACAGCGCGCCCAGCGCGACGCCGAAGATGAGCAATCCGAAGCCCAGCCCGGCGTTGGACTGCACCCCGCGGCTGAACAACTCGGCGCCGTGCTCGTGCACACCATGAGCGTTCTCCGCGTCGGCCAGGCCGTCCTCGAAGGCGATCGCGCGGCCGATCACCGGCTCGGCGCACAGGCGGGCGAAGGCGAACGCCAGCACCGCGCCGATTGCACCGGCCAGCAAGCCGCGCCCGATCAGACGCTTCTCCACGCGATCAGTGGCAGGGGAAGCCGAGCAGGTGCCGCGCGTCGTGCACGAACTCGTGCACGTGCGAATCGCTGCCGAACAGCGACACCGCGCCCTGGTCCACGCCGACGAAGTACAGCGCCAACAGGGCCAGGAAGGCGGTTGCCGCCAACCAGGCCGCGGAGCCGGCGGCCGACAAATCAACCGATCGGGTCCGGGTCGTCTCAAGGTTCGGCACGATCGACTCTCCTTCCGGGGGATAACCGCGTCCCCTCTGGTGACGACGGGCCATGGGTCTGACTATCGACAGTGGCGCGACCGTTCTGGAATTTCACCAGATTCCGTTGCCCGTCAGGACGAGAGTCAGTCTAAACCGCCGCTCACTGCTGTGGAGGCGGGGAGCCATAACCCAGCTGGCTGGCCGTGTATTTCGCGGCCTCGGTCAGCGGTGTCGCCTGGACCGCCGTGCCGTAGGCGCAGATCTCGGTCCACACGTCGCCGATTTCGGTCGTATCGAACCGCATCGCCACGATCGCGTTGCCGCCGCGATTGCGCGCCTCGGTGATCAGCCGCCCCATCGCCTCGTTCCGGCTCTCGGCCAGGTTCTTGGTCATGCCGGCCAGCTCGCCGCCGAACATCGCCTTGAATCCCGCGCCCATCTGGGAGAAGGCGTTTCGCGAACGGACGGTCAGCCCGAACACTTCGCCGCAGACCCGCTGGATCTCCCAGCCGGGCAGGTCGTTGGTGGTGACGATCAGCACTGGCTTGCCTCCTGGTCACAGCGAAAACGGGCGGTCAGTCCCGTGAGACTAACCGCCCGTTTCCGGTAATCGCTAGGGCGTTTCCGGCGCCGCGTGCGCCCCGGCCTTCGCCAGGTCCGGCTCGGCCGGCGGCTTGCGGGTGCCGGTGAAGGTGAACACCGCGTCCTCGCCGGCGCTTTCGCCGTCCCAGTTGTCCACGTCGACCGTGACGATCTGTCCCGGTCCGACTTCCTCGAACAGGATCTTCTCGGACAGCTGGTCCTCGATCTCGCGCTGGATGGTGCGCCGCAACGGGCGCGCACCCAGCACCGGGTCGAAGCCCCGCTTGGCCAGCAAGGCCTTGGCCTTGTCGGTCAACTCCATCGCCATGTCCTTGGCCTTGAGCTGCTTGCTGACCCGCTCGATCATCAGGTCGACCATGCGGATGATCTCGTCCTTGGTCAGCTGGTGGAACACGATGATGTCGTCGATGCGGTTGAGGAACTCCGGGCGGAAGTGCTTCTTCAGCTCGTCGTTGACCTTCTGTTTCATCCGCTCGTAGTTGTTCTCACCGCCACCCTGGGTGAAGCCCAGGCCGACCGGCTTGCTGATGTCGGACGTACCGAGGTTCGAGGTGAAGATCAGCACGGTGTTCTTGAAGTCGACCGTGCGGCCCTGACCGTCGGTGAGCCGGCCGTCCTCGAGGACCTGCAACAGGCTGTTGTAGATCTCCTGGTGCGCCTTCTCAATCTCGTCGAACAGCACCACCGAGAACGGCTTGCGCCGCACCTTCTCGGTGAGCTGGCCGCCCTCTTCGTAGCCGACGTATCCCGGCGGGGCACCGAAGAGCCGCGACGCGGTGAACCGGTCGTGGAACTCGCCCATGTCGATCTGGATGAGCGCGTCGTCGTCGCCGAACAGGAAGTTGGCCAGCGCCTTGGACAGCTCGGTCTTACCGACACCGGACGGGCCGGCGAAGATGAACGAACCCGACGGGCGCTTGGGGTCCTTCAACCCGGCGCGCGTGCGGCGGATGGCCTTCGAGACGGCCTTCACGGCGTCTTCCTGGCCGATGATCCGCTTGTGCAGCTCGTCCTCCATGCGCAGCAGGCGGGTGGTCTCGGCCTCGGTGAGCTTGAACACGGGGATACCGGTCCAGTTGCCCAACACCTCCGCGATCTGCTCGTCGTCGACCTCGGCGACCACGTCGAGATCGCCTGAGCGCCACTGCTTTTCGCGCTCGGCCCGCTGAGCGACCAACTGCTTCTCCCGGTCGCGCAGGCTGGCGGCCTTCTCGAAGTCCTGGGCGTCGATCGCCGATTCCTTCTCGCGGCGGGCGTCGGCGATCTTCTCGTCGAACTCGCGCAGGTCTGGCGGCGCGGTCATCCGGCGGATCCGCATCCGGGCGCCCGCCTCGTCGATCAGGTCGATCGCCTTGTCCGGCAGGAACCGGTCGTTGATGTAGCGGTCGGCCAGGGTGGCGGCGGCCACCAGCGCGGAGTCGGTGATCGAGACCCGGTGGTGCGCCTCGTAGCGGTCGCGCAGCCCCTTGAGGATCTCGATGGTGTGCTCCACCGTCGGCTCCCCCACCTGCACGGGCTGGAAGCGGCGCTCCAGGGCGGCGTCCTTCTCGATGTACTTGCGGTACTCGTCGAGAGTCGTTGCACCGATCGTCTGCAGCTCACCGCGGGCCAGCTTGGGCTTCAGGATGCTGGCCGCATCGATCGCACCCTCGGCCGCGCCCGCGCCGACGAGCGTGTGCAGCTCGTCGATGAACAGGATGATGTCGCCGCGGGTGTTGATCTCCTTGAGCACCTTCTTCAGCCGCTCCTCGAAGTCACCGCGGTAGCGCGAGCCGGCCACCAACGAACCGAGGTCCAGGGTGTAGAGCTGCTTGTCCTTCAGCGTCTCGGGAACCTGGCCGTGCACGATGGCCTGCGCGAGGCCCTCGACGACGGCGGTCTTGCCGACGCCGGGCTCGCCGATCAGCACCGGGTTGTTCTTGGTGCGCCGGCTCAGGACCTGCATGACGCGCTCGATTTCCTTCTCGCGGCCGATGACCGGGTCGAGCTTGCCCTCCATCGCGGCGGCCGTCAGGTTGCGCCCGAACTGGTCGAGCACCAACGAGGTGGACGGGCTGCCCGACTCGCCGCCGCGGCCGCCGGTGCCGGCCTCCGCGGCCTCCTTGCCCTGGTAGCCACTGAGCAGCTGGATGACCTGCTGGCGCACCCGCGTCAGCTCGGCGCCCAGCTTGACCAACACCTGGGCGGCGACGCCCTCACCCTCGCGGATGAGTCCGAGGAGGATGTGCTCGGTACCGATGTAGTTGTGGCCGAGCTGCAGCGCCTCCCGCAGGCTCAGCTCGAGAACCTTCTTGGCGCGCGGGGTGAACGGGATGTGCCCCGACGGCGCCTGCTGGCCCTGGCCGATGATCTCCTCGACCTGGCTGCGAACGCCTTCCAGCGAGATCCCGAGCGACTCCAGCGACTTCGCCGCGACGCCCTCGCCCTCGTGAATCAGACCCAACAGGATGTGCTCGGTGCCGATGTAGTTGTGGTTGAGCATCCGGGCCTCTTCTTGCGCCAGGACGACGACCCTGCGGGCACGGTCGGTAAATCGTTCAAACATCGGTGGTTACCTGCTCTCCCTCACCATCGGTACTTGGCCTCTGTGTGGCCCACCCGGTCCCCGTCGGGGCCGGAATCTCATACCTGCCATCCACTGTAATGGTCGGCCTGCCAGGGGGCATAACCTTGCGGTTCCTTGCTGTTCAAGACCCGCCGGGCCCGTATCGGGCGAACTCCCCTGTCATTACAGCGCCGTAACCGAACCAACGTGGCCGGGTGCCAATTCGTTTCCCGCACTCTCGGACGATTCTTTCGCCGCCAGCGAAATGACAAACCGGCGCCCGGGCCGCTGCGGTCCGGGGCGCCGGTTAAGAGGTTTGTCAGGTTGCCGCGTGAAACGCGTCGATGACGTCGGCCGGGATGCGGCCGCGCGTCGAGACGTTGTGGCCGTTGCGGCGGGCCCACTCACGGATCGCCGCGCTCTGCTCGCGGTCGATCGCGCCGCGGCCGCGACCCGAGCTGGACCGCCCACGCCGCCGACCGCCGACCCGGCGTCCGGCTTCCACCCACTGCTTCAGGTCGTTGCGGAGTTTTGCCGCATTCTTGGACGAAAGGTCAATCTCATAGGTCACCCCGTCAAGGCCGAATTCGACCGTTTCGTCGGCTGCGCCGGCACCGTCGAAATCATCGACCAAGGTGACGGTCACTTTTTTCGCCATTAGCTTATCCTCGCATTTCGTCCTGAGCAGTTGCTGAGCAGTTTGGGTGAGCCTCCCCGGGTCACCAATCTGCCATAACAAGGCAGCATACTCAATCCGGCCGCAAGGCGCACAGTTGCGTTTTTCATGTGGAGTGCGGCCGAACAATCGGGAACAAAACTGTCTCGCGAATTGACAGCCCAGTCAAAGTCATCAACAACCGATCGATACCCATTCCCGTTCCCGTGCACGGCGGCATCGCATACTCGAGGGCGGCAAGAAAGTCTTCGTCTAGCACCATGGCCTCGTCGTCGCCCGCCGCGGCCGCGCGGGCTTGGGCGGCGAATCTCTCCCGCTGAATGACGGGGTCGTTCAGCTCGGAATACCCGGTGGCCAATTCGACCCCGCGCACGTAGAGGTCCCACTTCTCGGTCACACCGGGGATGCTGCGGTGCTGACGGGTCAAAGGCGTTGTCTCCACGGGGAAGTCCCGCACGAAGGTGGGCGCCGTCAGCGTGTTTCCGACCGAGTGCTCCCACAGTTCCTCGACGAGCTTGCCGTGCCCGTAGCCCCGGTCTCGGGGAATCTCGACCCCCAGCCGATCCGAGATGGCCCACAACCGCTCCGCCGGGGTCTCGGGGGTGATCTCCTCGCCGAGCGCCGCGGACAGCGACGGGTACATTTGAATCGACGCCCATTCGCCGTCTATGTCGTAGACACTCCCGTCGGGCAGCGGCAGTTGTCGGGTTCCGATCGCCTCATCAGCGACCTCTTGAATAAGCTCGCGCGTGACGACTGCCGAATCGTCATAGGTTCCGTAGGCCTGGTAGGTCTCGAGCATCGAGAATTCGGGAGAATGCGTCGAATCCGCGCCCTCGTTTCGGAACACTCGATTTACTTCGAAGACCTTGTCGAAACCACCGACGATGCAGCGCTTGAGGAACAGTTCCGGTGCGATCCGCAGGTACAGATCGATGTCCAGAGCATTGGAATGCGTCACGAACGGCCGCGCCGCCGCGCCGCCCGCCAGCGTCTGCAACATAGGCGTCTCGACTTCGAGAAACCCGCGCCGTTCGAGCGAGTTGCGGATCGCGCGGACCACGGCGATTCGCTGCCGCGCCACCGTGCGGGCCTGGGGGCGGACGATCAGGTCGACGTAGCGCTGCCGCACCCGCGCCTCTTCGCTCATCTCCTTATGGGCCACCGGCAGCGGCCGCAACGACTTGGCCGCCATCTGCCAGGAATCGGCGAGCACGGACAATTCGCCGCGCCGTGAGCTGATCACATTGCCGTGCACGTAGACGATGTCGCCGAGGTCGACGTCGGACTTCCACGCGTCCAGGGATTCGGAGCCCACCTTGTCGAGGCTGAGCATCACCTGGAGCGTGGTGCCGTCACCCTCCTGGAGCGTCGCGAAGCACAATTTCCCCGAGTTGCGCGCGAAGATCACCCGGCCCGCGATGCCGACGACGTCGTCGGTAGCGGTATCGACCGGCAGGTCGGGGTGGTCGGCGCGCACCTGCGCCAGGGTGTGGGTGCGTTCGATGGCGACCGGATAGGGCTCCCGGCCCTCCGCCAACAAGCGAGCGCGCTTGTCCCGGCGGATGCGGAACTGCTCGGGCAGGTCTGCTGCTGCATCCTCGCTGGCGTCACTCACGACGTGCCAGCTTAAATGACCTCGCGGGACGGCTCTTACCGGCGGCCCGCCGAGATTGCCGTCACGGTCGTTGTTCCGGTCGCGACCACGACCACTGGGGCAATCTCGTCGCCGGGGATACTCAGCGCGCGGTCTTCAGCCGGCCCCGCTGGGCGTCCCGGTTGCGTTCGAAGACCAGCCGCAGCCCGTGCAGGGTCAGATGCTGGTCGTAATGGCTGGGCGTCTGCAGTTCGGGCAGCAGCAGCGGAGCCGTGTGCCCCGTCGCCACCACCGCGACGTCGTCACCGGCGAAGCCCTCGACGTCCTCGCGAATCCGTCCGACCAGGCCGTCGACCAGCCCGGCGAAGCCGAATACCGCTCCGGCCTGCATGCATTCGACGGTGTTCTTGCCCACCACCGAACGGGGACGGGACAGCTCCACCCGGCGCAGCGCGGCGGAGCGGGCCGCGGCCGCATCCGAGGAGACCTGCACGCCGGGCGCGATCGCGCCGCCGAGGAATTCGCCCTTGGCCGACACGACGTCCACACAGATCGAGGAGCCGAAGTCGATGACGATCGCGGCGCTTTGAAACCGGTGAAAGGCCGCCAGGCAGTTGACGATTCGGTCGGCACCCACTTCTTTCGGGTTGTCGACCAAGAGTGGGATGCCGGTGCGCACGCCGGGCTCGATCAGCACGTGCGGCACCGACGGCCAGTACTGGTCCAGCATGATCCGAACCTCGTGCAGCACCGACGGCACGGTGGACAGGGCGGCGGCGCCGGTGAGTCGCTCGGAGTCGTCGCCGATCAGGCCGTCGATGGTCAGGGCCAGCTCGTCCGCGGTGACCTCGGACTCGGTGCGGATCCGCCACTGCTGCACGACCTTTGCGTGCTCTTTGGATCCGGAGATCAGCCCCACGACGGTGTGGGTGTTACGGACGTCGATCGCCAGCAGCACGGCTACCGCACAGTGATTCGGGGGTCGAGAAGCTCGGCCGCATCCGCGGGAACGAAGGCCGGATCGTGTCCCAGGTCGATGGGCCTGTTGTCCGCGTCGACGAACACGATTCGCGGCTGGTAGGAGCGCGCCTCCGCGTCTTCCATCGTCCCGTACGCGATCAGGATCACCAGATCACCCGGGTGCACGAGATGGGCGGCGGCGCCGTTGATCCCGATCACTCCACTGCCGCGCTCGCCGGTGATCGCATAGGTGACCAGGCGGGCGCCGTTGTCGATGTCCACGATGGTCACCTGCTCGCCCTCCAGCAGATCAGCGGCGTCCATCAGATCGGCGTCGATGGTCACCGAGCCGACGTAGTGCAAATCGGCCTGCGTCACGGTGGCGCGGTGAATCTTCGACTTGAGCATGGTCCGTAACATCAATTCCTCCAAGATGATTCACGGGGGTCCCGATATCCGTCCGGCCCAACGGGTGCCGGCGAAGTTTCGATCTCGATCGCGATGTTGTCCAGCAGCCGGGTGCTGCCCAGCCGGACGGCCACGAGCAGCCGCCCGGATCGGTTGGCCCGCAACGGGCCCAGCTCCGGATCACGCAACTCGAGGTAGTCGACCGTGAGCTCGGGCACCGCCTCGAGCACCGCGCGTGCCGCGTCCAGCGCGGCCTGCGGTCCGGCGTCCGCGGCATGGGCCCCCGCGGTCAATGCCGCCGACACCGCCACGGCCGCCTCGCGTTGCACCGGATCGAGGTAGCGGTTACGTGACGACATGGCCAGCCCGTCGGCCTCGCGGATGGTCGGCACGCCCACCACGGCGACGTCGATGTTCAGGTCGGTGACCATCTGCCGGATGAGCACCAGCTGCTGATAGTCCTTCTCGCCGAAGAACACTCGATCGGGGCGCACGATCTGCAGCAGCTTGCACACGACTGTCAGTACGCCGGCGAAGTGGGTCGGTCGCTGGCCACCTTCGAGGTCGGCGGCCAGCGGACCGGGCTGCACGGTGGTGCGCAGGCCGTCGGGGTACATCTCAGCGGCCGTTGGCGCGAACACGATTTCGACGCCTTCGCCCCGCAGGAGCGCCACGTCGTCGTCGAGGGTCCGGGGGTAGGCGTCCAGGTCTTCCCCGGCGCCGAACTGGAGCGGGTTGACGAAGATCGACACCGCGACCACCGAGCCGGGCACCCGCTTGGCGGCGCGCACCAAAGCGAGGTGGCCGTCGTGCAGGGCGCCCATGGTGGGCACCAGCATCACCCGGCGGCCGGTGTGCCGCAGCGCGCGGGAGACGTCGGTGACGTCGCGCGGGCGCGAGTAAACGTTGAGTTCGCCGGCCTTGAAGGCGGGCGGTTTGCCCGCTCTCATCCCGCCAGCACCTCGAGGACGTCGGCGGGAGCGTGGGCGCGCCGGGCGGTCCGCAGGGCGTTCACCCGGTACGCCTGCGCGAGTTCCGGGTCGGCCTGGTTCAACGCGGCCAGGTGCCCGGCGACCGCGGCCGCGTCACCGCGTGCGACCGGGCCGGTGAGGGCGGCCTGCCCGCGTTGCAGGGTGTTCTCCAGCGCCGCCCGCGCCAGCGGCCCGACGATGCGTTCGGCGATGCCGCCCGGCTGGTCGTCGACGGACTGTTGCCCGAGCAGTTCGCTGCCACGCAGCGCGGCCCGCAGCGCCTCGAGCGCGTCGGCGAGGACCGTCACCAGGTGGTTGCTCGCGTGCGCCAGCGCGGCGTGGTAGAGCACCCGCGCTTCCTCAGGCACGGAGAACGGCTCGCCGCCCATCTCGAGGACGAGCGACTGCCCGATCGCGTACCCCACCTCGTCGGCGGCGGTGATGCCGAAGCAGGTGTCCGCCAGCCGGTTGATGTCCTCATCGGAGCCGGTGAACGTCATCGCCGGGTGAATCGCCAGCGGGATGCAACCGTCCTGGGCCAGCGGCGCGAGAATGCCGGCCCCGTTGGCGCCGGAGGTGTGGGCGACGATCGTGCCCGGCCGCACCGACGACGTCGCGGCCAAGCCGGACACCAGGCCGGCCAGCTCGCTGTCGGGAACGGCCAGCAACAGCAGCTCGGCGCCGGCCGCCACGTCCGGCGGCGACGCCACCGGGGTGTCGGGCAGTCGACGCTGCGCCCGCTGGCGCGACGCGTGGGAGATGGCGCTGCAGGCGACCACGACATGGTCGGCGCGCTCCAGCGCGACACCGAGCGCGGTGCCCACCCGGCCGGCCGAGATGACTCCCACCTTGAGCCTGGCCGGGCGCAAACCGTCGAACTGCACCATCGCAGACGACCTCACAGATTTCTTTCGTTCGTTCCGGTCCCACCTCGTGGGTACCGTTCGGTCACTAAAACTCTAGTCGATCAGCGGGCCCCGACCAATGAAAGCCCCGTGTGAGGAAGCTCCCAGCTCAGCCGTCGCGGCGCCGCCGCCGGCCGCCCTCGGACGGCTGGACCTGCAGCCGCGCCAGCAACTCCGCAACCGACTGACCGCCGGTCGGGGGGCCTTCGCCCGGCCCGTCCGGGGCCTGCGCCAGCGGGTCCGCGCCGCCATGGCGGGGGGCGTGCTCCGGCGGTGGCGGCGGGGCGAGCCGCGGCGGTGGTGGTGGCTCCCCGTCGGTGTCGGGTGACGGTGAATGCGGCGGCGCTGGAGGCGGGGGCGTGGCCGCCGCGGGAATGGGGCCGGACGCGAACGCGGGCTCGCTCGGGGGCGCGAAGCCGGGGGCGCCGTAGTCGCGGTACTCGGCCGAGTGGCGCGACCGCGCCCGGCGACCCGGCTCACCGAACGGCGGCGGCGGCTCGTCGCGGGGGGCCGCCCATGCCTGGTCCGGCTCGGAGTGGCGGGCGCGTCGCCGCCGGCCCGACGTCTCCTCGCCCGGCGGGGCGGACTCATCGGCACCGGCCCAGTTGCTTCCCGGCGCGCCGGGCGGCAACCACAGCCCCGACGCACCCACCGGCTGCCAGCCTTGCACCTGCGGCTCCGGCTGCGGCGCCGGCGGCTGCTGACGCGGTTCGAAGCGCGGCTCGGGCTCGGGCGGTGCGGCGCTGTACGACGGCTGCGGTGGGGCTGGCGGTGGCGGCTCCTGCGGCGGTTCGTACTGGTAGGGGACCCGGTCGCGGCGGGGCTGCGGCGGGCTCTGGGGCTGCCGGGGCGGCAACAGCGGTTCCTCGGGCACGTCGATGATCGCCGTCTCGTCGGCGCGGCCCGCCGGGTTGTCCTGGGGGACCGAGCTGACCCGATCGCTGGCGACCCAGTCGTAGGGCGCGTCACGCGGGGTCTCGCCGTTGCGGTCCCACTCGCTGTACGCGCGTTCGGGGGCCGCCTCCGCTTCGGGCGTCTCGAGGGCCGGCCGCTGGGCGAGGTCGGTGTCGAACAGGATCTCCAGGCTGGTGCGCAGCGCGCTCAATTCCGCGCGCAGCTCGGCCAGGTCGTCGGCGGCTTGTGCGCGCAGCTCGGATGCCAGCTCGCGACGCAGCTGGGACTCGACGGTCAGCTCGTACTCGCGCCGGGCGGAGATCTCCCGATCCAGCTGCAAGTCGTACACCAGCTTCAGGTCGCGGACGCGGGATTGATCCGCATCGCTCTGACGGCGGTACAGCACCGAGACGAACGCGCCGGCGACTGCGGCCCACAGGGCCAGGATTACAGCGAGCTTGAGGAGTTCCACCCGATTGGTGAAAACCAAAGCGGAACTGGCCCCCATCGCAAGGACCAGCAACGCGGTCAAGAGCACCCACCCCGGCCTGCGGCCGCCGCGCCGAACCCGGGCGCCGCGGGACAGAACGGTCATGGCCTGACTGTACCTGCGCGAGGTCAATCCGCGTGTCGCCCTACTCCGGCGATTCTCACGCTGTTGTTACCCGGGTCACAGGGGGGCTAGTTTTCGGCACCCTCGCCGTGCTCGGTCTGGTCCGGTGGCGACTTGCAGCAATGCTGCAGCCACAGCGCGGCGAGGAGCAGCGCCAGCGCGCTGACGGCGGCGACCACGGCGCCGGTGGTGTCCTCGGCGGCCGCCCGCAACCAGGATCGTCGCGGCAGGAAATACACCAGGATCCCGGCCCACCAGCCCAACATCAGCGCGCCCACCCAGGCCGACGCCTTGGCGACCATCAGGCTGCGGGCCACCGCCAGCGGGTGCAGCCAGCCGGGGCCGACCCCGATTTCGCCGTCGTTGATTTTGGTCCGCACGTAGCGCGCCCACAGGGCTTCGCCGACGGCGACGGCCAGCAACGACAGACCGGTCCACACCGTGATCGGCGGAAACAATCGGTAGAGGCCGTTGACCAGCAAATAACCAACCACCGCCGCGGCTACCACCGCGGCCGTCAGGTCACGTTTCCTGGTCGGCCCCATCAGCCTTCCGGACTCCGGTCTGCCGGGTCCGTGCCCGGCCGGTGCAGCTTGAGGTCGGTCAACCGGACGCTTTCCCGGTCCGCGGGGTCCAGCTGGGCCAGCAGGCCCGAGACGGGCTGAGCGTCCCCGGCGACGGTCAGCTGGGCATCGGGGTCGATGGCGAGCCAGGGGATCATCACGAAGGCACGCAGGTGGGCCAATGGGTGCGGCAACGTCAGATTGTTCTCGCGGGAGATCACCTCCGCCTCGCCGTAGCAAGCGATCAGGTCGACGTCGAGGGTGCGCGGGCCCCAGCGCTCGCCGCGCACCCGGCCGGCAGCCCGCTCGAACTCCTGCGCCCGGCGCAACCAGCACTGGCCGTCGCAGGCCGGGTCGTTGGCGATCAGCACCGCATTGAGAAACGGCGCCTGGTCGACGCGGCCCCACGGGTCGGTCTCGTAGACCGGGGAGACCGCGAGCACCGTCTCGCCCAGCCCGTCGACGACGGACTGCAACCGGGCCAGGCGGTCGCCCAGGTTGGAGCCGATGGAGAGGACCACCCAAGTCATAGGCGCCGCTCCGCCGGGATCACCGAACCGCGGCCGCCGCGCCGAGACCGGCGCACCACCACCGCGACGTCGGCGAACTGCTGCGTGATCGGAGCCTGCGGCTTGTGCACCACCACCTCGACGGCATGCACGCGGTCGTCCTGCATCACCCGATCGGCGATCTCACCCCCGACCGCTTCGATCAGGTTGCGCGGCGGCCCGGCCACGATGTCGGCCGCCAGCTGGGCCAGCCGGCCGTAGTCGTAGGTGTCGGCCAGCTCGTCGCTGGCGGCGGCGTCCGCGAGGTCGATCCACACGGTCATATCGATGACGAAATCCTGCCCGTCGGCGCGCTCGTGCTCGAAAACCCCGTGTCGCCCACGAATCGTCAACCCCCGCAATTCGATTCGATCAGCCATCGTCTCCAGCCAGCTCGGTCTGCTGCGATTCGGTCTGCGCCCAGGCCCCGACCACCTTGAGGGCATCGGCCGTGGCCCGCACGTCGTGCACACGAACACCCCACGCCCCGTACAGCGCTGCCAACGCGGAGATCACCGCTGTCGCTGTCTCGCGGCCGGCGGGCGGTCGCGGCGAGCCATCCGGCCCGGCTAACAACGTACCGAGGAACCTTTTACGGGATGCACCCAGCAGCACGGGGATTCCGGTGGCCACCAACTGCGGCAACGCGCGAAGCAGCGCCCAATTGTGTTGAGCCGTCTTGGCGAACCCGAGTCCCGGGTCGATCACCAGCTTGGCGGGGTCTACACCGGCCGCCACCGCGTCGTCGACGCTGGCGAGCAGCTCGGCGCGCACTTCGGCAACCACGTCGTCGTAGTGCGGAGCCGCATGCGGGCGCTCGGCGGACACCGAACGCCAGTGCATCAGCACCCAGGGCACGCCGGCCTCGGCCAGCAGCGGAGCCATCGCGGGATCGGCACGCCCGCCCGACACGTCGTTGACGATCCGCGCGCCGTTCTGCAGCGCCGCGCGCGCGACATCAGCGTGCATGGTGTCTATGCTTACCGTTATTCCCTCTGCCACAAGCTCTTTGACGACGGGAATCACGCGAGAGGTCTCGATCTGGGAGTCGATCCGCGTGGCGCCGGGCCGAGTTGACTCGCCTCCGACGTCGACGATGTCGGCGCCCTCGGCGGCCAACGCCACCCCATGCGCCACGGCGTTGCCGGTGTCGAGATAGCGGCCGCCATCGGAGAACGAGTCGTCAGTGACGTTCAGGACTCCCATCACCCGCACAGGCGCCGGCTCACTTACGCAAAATGAGGTCGAGCGCTTCGGCTCGAGAAGCGGCGTTGGATTTGAACTGCCCGCGCACCGCCGAGGTGGTGGTAACGGCGCCGGGCTTGCGAACGCCGCGCATGGCCATGCACAGGTGCTCGGCCTCGATCACGACGATCACCCCGCGCGGATTGAGCTTCGTCATCAGGGCGTCGGCGATCTGGCTGGTCAGCCGTTCCTGCACCTGCGGGCGCTTCGCGTAAAGGTCGACCAGCCGCGCGATTTTGGACAGCCCGGTGACGCGCCCGTCGGCCCCTGGGATGTACCCGACATGGGCGACACCGTGGAACGACACAAGATGGTGTTCGCAGGTGGAGTACAGCGGGATCTCCTTGACCAGCACCAGTTCGTCGTGCTCCTCGTCGAACATGGTGTTCAGCACGCTGTCGGGGTCGGTGTAGAGCCCGGCGAACATCTCTTGGTAGGCACGGGCGACGCGGGCCGGCGTCTCACGCAGGCCGTGCCGGTCCGGGTCCTCGCCGATGGCGTACAACAACTCTCGGACTGCGGCCTCGGCGCGCTCCTGGTCGAACACCCGAGTTGAGGGGGTGGCGGTGTCCGGGCCCAAACCGGTTACTGCCATCGAATCCTCCGTTCGTCAGCCGTGAGCCGGCGGATTGGACCGGCTCACGTCGTCGTCCTGCTGGTCGGGAGACCTTGCGCCGTCCGGGTCGGGCAGACTCGGCGGCGGGTAGGGCGGATACGGCGGGTAGGGGGGCTGCGCCTGCCCTTGCTGACCGGGGTGGGTCTGCTGGCCCGGGTGCCCGTGCTGGCCGGGATAACCCGGGTAGTGCCCCGCCGGCTGCGGCCAGTACGGCTGTTGCGGGGCCTGCGGCGGCGGATACCAGTAATTCGGCTGCTGGTCCTGCGGCGGCCATCCCGGTGCGTGCCAGCCCGCCGGCGCACCGTAGTCGGGCTGGGTGGGTGCATGCGGCGCGCCCGGACGGTGGCCGGATGCCTGAGAACCATTGCCGCCGTTGTTGTTTCGGTCCGCATCCGCCCCCGCGGCCGCGGCGGCCTGGCTGGCGCGCGCGATGGCCGCCTTGAACGCCGGCTCGGGGACCGGCGGCGGCCACGGCTCGCCGCGCTCCATCGCCAGCTCGCCGGGCGTCTTGATCGGCGGTTTGTCCGACGGGATGCGGCCGCCGAAATCGTCGAACATGGTGAGCCGGGGCCGCTTTTCGACGTCGGCGAAGATGCCCTCCAGCTCGGCCCGGTGCAGCGTCTCCTTTTCCAGGAGCTCGCCGGCCAGTGTGTCGAGCACGTCGCGGTATTCGGTGAGGATCTCCCACGCCTCGGTGTGAGCCGCCTCGATCAGCTTGCGGATCTCGTCGTCGATGTCGCGGGCGACCTCGTGAGAGTAGTCGGCCTGCGTTCCCATGGTGCGGCCCAGGAAGGGGTCACCGTGTTCGGTGCCGTACTTGACCGCGCCCAGCTTGGAACTCATCCCGAATTCGGTGACCATCGCGCGGGCCACCTTGGTGGCCTGCTCGATGTCGGACACCGCGCCCGTCGTCGGCTCCCGGAACACCAGTTCCTCGGCGGCGCGTCCGCCCATCGCGAACACCAGTTGCGCGATCATCTCCGAGCGGGTCCGCAGACCCTTGTCTTCCTCGGGCACCGCGACCGCGTGGCCGCCGGTCCGGCCGCGCGCCAGGATGGTCACCTTGTAGATCGGCTCGATGTCCGGCATCGCCCAGGCGGCCAGGGTGTGCCCGCCCTCGTGGTAGGCGGTGATCTTCTTTTCCTGCTCGCTGATGATGCGGCCCTTGCGGCGCGGGCCGCCGATCACCCGGTCCACCGCCTCTTCGAGCGCGGCGCTGGTGATGACGGTGCCGTTCTCCCGGGCGGTCAGCAGCGCCGCCTCGTTGATGACGTTGGCCAGGTCGGCGCCGGTCATGCCGACGGTGCGTTTGGCCAGCCCGGCGAGGTCGGCGTCGGGGCCGATCGGCTTGCCCTTCGAGTGCACCTCGAGCACCGCTTTGCGGCCCGCCAGATCCGGGTTGGACACCGGAATCTGCCGGTCGAAGCGGCCGGGCCGCAGCAGCGCGGGGTCCAGGATGTCGGGCCGGTTGGTGGCCGCGATGAGGATGACGCCGGCGCGTGGGTCGAAGCCGTCCATCTCGACCAGCAGCTGGTTCAGCGTCTGCTCGCGTTCGTCGTGGCCGCCGCCCAGGCCGGCACCGCGCTGTCGGCCCACCGCGTCGATCTCGTCGACGAAGATGATGCACGGGTTGTTCTGCTTGGCCTGTTCGAACAGGTCGCGCACCCGCGATGCGCCGACGCCGACGAACATCTCGACGAAGTCGGAGCCGGAGATGGTGAAGAACGGGACTCCGGCCTCGCCGGCCACCGCGCGTGCCAGCAGCGTCTTACCGGTTCCCGGCGGGCCGTAGAGCAACACGCCCTTGGGGATCTTGGCGCCCAGCGCCTGATAGCGGCCGGGGTTCTGCAGGAAGTCCTTGATTTCGTACAGCTCTTCGACCGCCTCGTCGACGCCAGCGACGTCGGCGAACGTGGTCTTGGGCATGTCCTTGTTGAGCAGCTTCGCCCGTGATTTGCCGAACCCGAAGCCCATTCGGGCACCGCCCTGCATGCGGGAGAACATCACGAACAGGCCCACCAGCAACAGCAGCGGCAACACGTAGACGAGCAGCTCGCCCAGGATGCTGCCCTGGTTGACGACCGTGCTGACCTTCGCGTTCTTCGCGCTCAGCGCGTTGAACAGGTCGACCGCGTACCCGCTCGGGTATTTGGTGATGACCTTGTCGGAATTGTCGGTGTCGTTGTTGCCCTTTTTCAGGGTCAGCCGCAGCTGCTGCTCGCGGTCGTCGATCTGCGCGCTCTTGACGTTGTCGCCGTTGATCTGCGCCACCGCCACCGACGTGTCGACGGGCTTATAGCCGCGGGTGTCGTCGCTGAAATAGAAGAACGACCAACCGAGGAGCACCACGACGGCAATCGCCGTGATGGTGCGGATAACGTTTTTCCGGTTCATCAATCATCGGCCTTGCTGGCCAGGTCCTTCCCCGATATACACGCAGCTGGAAAAGTCCAGGTTACCGCTAGTGGCGATCGCGAGTCCCGGCAGAGCCGGGGGGCTGCGGGTCGCCACCATCTGCACAGTGGCGATCGCGAGTCCCGGCAGAGCCGGGGCGCTGCGGGTCGCCACCATTCTCTGGATACAACGACGACGGGTTCCCGACCAGCCGGGCGGTGGCGCGCGGGTTCCCGACCGGCCGGGCGAACGGCGGGCGTTTCGTCATTCGTAATAGCGAGCCTCGATCACGTTGCCGTCCGGATCGGCGAAGTAGTAAGCCTGCGGCGCCCAGCCCTGGGCGCCGAAGTTGGGGCCCAACCGCGCGCTGGTGTCCACGCCCTCCGCTCGCAGACGCTGGTCCAACGCGTCGTATTCGGACTTCGATAGCGCAAGGCACACGTGATTCACCGGGTGGCCGGCGCTGCCGTCCGTCCGCGTCAGCGCCTCGGTGCCAGCGATACTGGCGATCGGCGACAGGTCGATGATGGCGTCCTCACACACCCGAACACTCGGGAACGGAGCGTCACCGGCCTCGAACTCGGCAAACCGGACCGGCGCCAACCCGACCACCCTCGTATAGAAATCCATCGACGCGCGCGGATCTCTCGTCCAGAGGACGACGTGGTCGAGCCGCTTCATGCGGGGTCCACCTGCTTCCACTGAAATGCGAGTGCCTCATGGCGATATCTACCAGGCGACCAAAGTGATTGGAACGGTATTCGCAATCAGCGCGAATACTTCTCAGCCCCGGAGGGGGTGTGCTTTGGTGACATGGTGCTCAAATCAACCGAACGGTTAGTAGAGACCAACGGTGTACGGCTGCGGGTGGTCGAGGCGGGAGAGCGCGGCGCGCCCGTGGTGATCTTGGCTCATGGCTTTCCCGAATTGGCCTATTCGTGGCGCCACCAGATACCGGTTCTGGCCGAGGCCGGCTATCACGTTCTGGCGCCCGATCAGCGTGGCTACGGCGGCTCCTCTTGCCCCGAGGCGATCGAGGCCTACGACATCCACCACCTGACGGCCGACCTGGTCGGCCTGCTCGACGACGTCGGCGCCGAGCGTGCCGTCTGGGTCGGACACGACTGGGGCGCCGCCGTCGTGTGGAATGCGCCGCTGCTGCACCCGGATCGGGTTGCGGCCGTCGCCGGGCTCAGCGTCCCGGCCGTTCCCCGCTCGCATGTGGCGCCGACGAGGGCGTGGCGCAAGATGCTCGGCGACAAATTCTTTTACATCCTGTACTTCCAGGAGCCGGGCGTCGCCGACGCGGAACTCAACGGTGACCCCGCGCGCACGCTACGCAGGATGCTGGGCGGCCTGCGGACATCGGGTGACCCGCTCGCCGCGGCGCGCATGGTGGCGCCCGGTGACGAGGGGTTCATCGATCGCCTTCCCGAACCCGACCGGCTGCCGGACTGGCTCAGCCAGGACGAGCTCGACCACTACATCAGCGAGTTCTCCCGCACCGGATTCACCGGTGGCCTGAACTGGTATCGCAACTTCGACCGCAACTGGGAGACCACCCCAGAGCTAGCCGACGCCAAAATTACTGTCCCTGCACTCTTTATCGGCGGCACCGCCGACCCGGTGCTGACGTTCACCCGCGCCGACCGCGCATCGCAATTGATCACCGGCTCCTACCAACAGGTGATGCTCGAAGACGCGGGGCACTGGCTGCAGCAGGAACGGCCGGAAGAGGTCAACGCGGCCCTATTGGATTTCCTCAACGGATTGGAGCTGCGATGAGTGCCCCCCTGCGGTTCGGTGTCTTCATCACACCGTTTCACCCGATCGGCCAATCGCCAACGGTGGCTCTGGAATACGACATGGAGCGAGTCGTCGCGCTGGATCGGCTCGGCTTTGACGAGGCATGGTTCGGCGAACACCACTCCGGCGGCTACGAACTGATCGCCTGCCCGGAGGTGTTCATCGCGGCCGCTGCGGAGCGGACGAAGCACATCCGGCTGGGCACCGGAGTGGTCTCGCTGCCCTACCACCACCCGCTCATGGTGGCCGATCGATGGGTGCTGCTCGACCACCTCACCCGCGGCCGGGTGATGTTCGGCACCGGCCCCGGCGCGCTGCCGTCGGACGCCTACATGATGGGCATCGACCCGGTCGATCAACGGCACATGATGCAGGAGTCGCTCGAGGCGATCCTCGCGTTGTTCCGGGCCGGCCCCTCGGAGCGGATCGACCGCCACACCGACTGGTTCACATTGCGCGAGGCGCAACTGCACATCCGGCCTTACACCTGGCCCTACCCCGAGATATCGACCGCGGCAATGATTTCGCCGTCCGGACCGCGGCTGGCGGGTGCGTTGGGCACGTCGTTGCTGTCGCTGTCGATGTCGGTGCCGGGCGGCTTCGCCGCCCTGGAAACCACCTGGGACGTGGTGCGCGAACAGGCCGCCAAAGTCGGCCGGGACGAGCCGGACCGGGCCGACTGGCGTGTTCTGAGCATCATGCACATCGCGGACAGCCGGGAAAAGGCGATCGACGACTGCACCTACGGCCTGCAGGATTTCGCCAACTACTTCGGCGCGGCCGGGTTCGTACCGTTGGCCAACTCCGTCGAAGGCGCCCAGTCACCCCACGAGTTCGTCGAGGACTACGCCGCCAAGGGCAATTGCTGTATCGGCACGCCCGACGATGCCATCGCCCACATCGAGGACCTGCTCGAGCGCTCCGGTGGCTTCGGCACGTTGCTGATGCTGGGGCACGACTGGGCCTCCCCCGAGGCGACGTATCACTGCTATGACCTGATGGCGCGCAAGGTGATTCCTCATTTCAAAGGGCAGCTCGAAGCGGCGCGGTCATCGCACGACTGGGCCAAGGGCAATCGCGATCAGCTGATCGGCCGAGCCGGTGAGGCAGTGGTGAAGGCCATCTCCGAGCACGTCGACGAACAGAAGGGCGTGAAAAGCTGATGCGCGCTGCGGTATTGCGAAACGGCCGAATGGTCTACCGGGACGATGTGCCGGATCCCGTGCCGGAGGCAGGGCAGGTGCTCGTCGGCGTGCGGGCATGCGGGATCTGCGGCTCCGACCTGCATTTCGCCGCGCACGGCGCGCAGGTGCTCGAGATGACCGATCGGGTGGCCGGCGGCCGGAGCGGCATGCACGTCGACCTCGACCACGACATCTTCATGGGACACGAGTTCAGCGCCGAGGTGCTCGAGGCAGGCCCCGATACCGAAACCCTCCCGCCCGGAACGCTGGTAACCTCGCTCCCGGTGTTGCTGTCGGCCAAGGGTGCCGAGCCAATCGTCTACAGCAACAGCACAATCGGCGGCTATGCCGAACGCATGCTGCTGTCCGCGCCGCTGCTGCTGGCCGTCCCCAACGGCTTGGACTTCAGGCAGGCGGCCCTGACCGAACCCTTGGCGGTGGGCTTGCACGCCGTCAACAAGTCCAACATCTCCTCCGGAGAGACGGCCCTGGTCATCGGCTGCGGTCCGATCGGCATAGCGATCATCGCGGCTCTGCGTGCCCGCGGGGTGGAAAACATTGTGGCATCAGATTTTTCGCCGAAGAGGCAGGAGCTGGCCACCGCCATGGGCGCCCATCAAACGCTGGACGCTTCGCAGGGTTCGCCGTTCGACGTCGCCAAACCAGCCGTGGTGTTCGAAGCGGTCGGCGTGCCCGGGATCATCGACGACGTGCTGCTCCGGGCCCGGCCCGGCACCCGCCTGGTGGTCGCGGGCGTTTGCATGCAGCCCGACACCTTGCATCCGTTCTTCGCGATCGCCAAAGAGATCAACGTCCAGTTCGTGCTCGCTTACACCCCGGAGGAATTCACCGACTCGCTGCGTGCACTGGCCGAGGGCGACATCGACGCCAGCCCGCTGATCACCGGGGAGGTCGGGCTGGACGGGGTCGGCGCGGCCTTCGACGACCTCGCCGACCCCGAGCGCCACTGCAAGGTTCTCGTCACCCCTTAGGCCCCTGGTGTCGACCCGCCGCGCCCCTAGGCCCAACTGGACCCGACAGCGCTGTCGGTGCCCGCCATGTTGCTGCCGGCGGTTTGCACGTTCTGCCCGTGCGCGTTGGCCTGCTCGTAGATCACCTGGAAGTTGCGGCCCAGCTGAATGATGAACTCCTGGCACGCCGCGGACCCCGCGCCGCCCCAAAAGTCGCCGGAAGCAAGAACATCGCGAACGATGGCCTGGTGCTCGGCCTCCAGTGACGCGGCCTGCGCGCGGATGGTGGCGCCGTGGGCGTCGACATCGCCGAATTGATAGTTGATTGTCATCGTTACTCGTCTCCTGTTTGTCGGTGGGCTAGGTGCCCAGGATCTGCTGCGAGGCCTGCTCTTGCTGCTCGTAGTTGTTCGCGTCGCGGATGAGCCCGTCGCGCACACCGTGAAGCATGTTGACGATGTTGCGGAAGGCCTGGTTGACCTGACCCATGGTGTCGTACGAGGTCGCCTGCGCCTGGCCGCTCCAGCCCGAGCCGGCGATGTTCATCGACGACGCCCACATCTTGCGGGCCTCGTCCTCAACGGTCTGGGCGTGCACCTCGAAGCGGCCCGCCATCGCACGCATCTCGTGCGGATCCGTCATGAATCGTGCTGTCATTACATTTCTCCTTCGAAAGTATTTGTCAATTCTGAAGTTTGGTCGCTAAATCCTCGAAGTTCCCTCTCTCCCTTCCGTCATCCGACCAGCTGGGGCAGTACAGTGGCGCGAGTCGGTGCCGCAGCGCCGAATCCGCGCATCTCCATGCCGCCAACCTGACCCGCCGGGATACCGCGCGGAGCCAGCATCGGTGCGCCGGCACTGCCCAACGGGGTGGCGGTCGGGCCGGCGACCTCGGGAGTCGCGGCTTGCCAACTCGGCGGCACCGACAAACCTCCAACAGGAGCCGCCTGGCCCATGGCCGCGGATGGCATCAACCGCGCGGGCGCCAGCATCTGCGGCGCGCGCATGGACGGCGCGGCCGGCACCAGGTGCTGCATTCCGGGCATCCCGACCCGCGAGACAACACCGGGTCCGAGCATGGCCGTCGCAAGGCCTGCGTTCGACGCCGTCGTCGCGCCCAATCCTGATGCGGCCGTACCGGCGCCCTGTCCTCCGAATGGCGTGCCGAGCAAGCCGGTGAAACTGCTGACGGCCGAAGGGAAGCTGCTCACCAATGACGACGCGGACGAATTGAGCGTGGACGGCAGGCCCATCGCCAGTCCCTGGGTGGCGCCCTGCATGTTGGCCGCACCCGCGGCCACGGCGCTGGACGCCGCCCCTCCGGGGTTGGTGGTCGGCGGCGCGACCGCCATAGGTGCCAGCATCGCCGCCGCGGCCGACGAGCCGGCGTAGGCGTACATGGCCGCGGCGTCTTGGGCCCACATCTCGGCGTACTGCGCCTCGGTGGCCGCGATCGCCGCGGTGTTTATCCCCAGAAAGTTGGTCGCGACCAACATCATCAGCAGTGACCGGTTGGCGGCGATCAACTGTGGCGGCACGGTAGCGGCGAACGCCGTCTCGTGCGCGACCGCGGCGGCCGTCGCCTGCATGCCGGCCTGCTCGGCCTGCGCGGCGGTCGCGTGCATCCAAGCCACGTAGGGCGCCGCCGCGGCCGCCATGGCCGCCGACGATGGGCCCTGCCAGCCGGCGTCGGTCAGGTTCAGGATCACCGACCCGTAGCTCGTCGCGGCCATCCGCAGCTCCGCGGCCAGCCCCTCCCATGCCATCGCCGCCGCCAGCATCGAACCTGGTCCCGGGCCCGCGTACATCAGGCCCGAGTTGATCTCCGGGGGCATCGCACCGAAATCCATTACTGCTTTCCTCTCTTACGGTCGTTTTCGCTATGCCAGCGCCGGCAAGGGCTTTGGGCCGGCGGCGGCTTTGATTGCGGCGTGCGCGTGCACGACGTGTTCGCCGGGCGTGCCGCCGGGCAGCTGCATGGGCAGCACCTTCTCGGCGGGTATGGCGGCAGCAAGGGGCACCCGGTGGACCGGTGCCGTCGGCGCCAGCTCGGCGGGTGAGACGTGCTGGGGCGCCATATCCGCGCGGGTGACATGCTGGGGCGCCAGCTCGGCGGGTGAGACGTGCTGGGGCGCCACGTCGGCGCGGGCGACATGCTGGGAGGGCGCCGCGTGCGCGGGCGCGACGTGCTCGACATGCTGGGCGGGCGCCATGTGTGCGGGAGGCGCAAGGTGCTGGGCGGGAGCGGGCGGGCGGGCGCCATAGTGACCGCGGCTGTACGGAGCCTGGTGGCGGCCGTAATTGGCCGCTCCATAGCCGTTATAGCCGCCGTGCTGCGATGGCATGTGCCCGCCATACCCGCCGCCGCTCCAGCCCGAGGCCGTGGACGCCGGGGGCGCGCCTGCGGTCGCCGGCCGGGCGGGCACCGTGGGGGTCACGCGGTTGGGCACGGCGGGCGCCACGCGACTGGGCATGGCAGGCGACGTGTGAGCGGGTCCGCCCGGAGCCAGATGGACGGGCATGGCGGGTGCGACGCGGCCGCCCGCGGCTTGTGTCGCATTGGCGGCTTCGGTTCCGGCATACGAATCGGCGCTGATTCCCAGGGCGCTGACGAACTGCTCGTGGATCATGCTGGCCTCGGCGTTGATCGCCTGATACTGCTGGCCGTAAGCGGCGAAGGTGGCCGCGGTCATCGCCGAGACTTCGTCGGCGGCCGCCGGGACCACGCCCGTGATCGCAAACGCGGCCATCGAGTTGGCCGCGGTTAGCTCGGAGCCGATTGCCTGCAGCTGGCCCGCCGCGGCTAACAGCAGCTGGGGCTGCGTGGTCAGGAACGACATCTGGTCTTCTCCTCTGCAATGCCGGAATCCGGCTCGTGTTGTCGTGCTTGCGGACACTATGTCATGAATTCGGAATTGTTGTCTAGCTCTCTGCCATACTTTCATTTTTTCAGTCACGAACTCGCAGGTGGAGACACTTTGCCCGGGTTTCGGCACCGGGTTACTCTGGGTGGATGCCACGAACGAATGCCGCAGGTTGGGGGCTGAAGCGCCTGCTTGAAGCGACGCTGAACCGCGACATCACCATCGAGCAGTTGCGCGACGCCTGTGGCGTCACGAAAGGGCGCTGGTACGGGGCCGGCGGGCGCGCCAACGCGGACGACTTTCCCGATGCCGAAGAGGCCAGGCGCGCCGCGCACGCGTTCGGGCTCAGCGCTACCTGGCTACAGATAGAACTGGGCCTGATCACGCCCGAGGATGTGCACGCGGTCCTGGGCGACGGTCAGTCGCCGGATCCGTTCCGTGTGACGACCCGACAGCGCGTGCTGATGCCGAACCCGACGGCGGAGTCCTCGCGCGACTGAGCTCGCCGCAGTCATCTGTTTTTCGGCCCCTCTGGCCGCCACGACACCGCTCACGACCGCCGTCACGGAAAATGCGGCGGCCAATCTCGTCGTTGCGCACCCCGACGTCTTGGTCTGCGACTCGGCCCGTAACGTCGCGGACCCGAAACCGGATGCCGTGCTCGCTTGCCGGCTTACTCTGCCGGCATGGATCGCATCTGGCAGTGGGCGTGGGACCGGTTCGGGGCGAGGTATTGGTGGGCGCTTTTGATAGCGGTTTTCATCTCGACTCTGCCGGTCTTCCTGCTTTGGTCGTGGATCGTCGTCGCATTCGAGAAGTCCAGTCACTACGTGGAAGCATCTGTCGTCGCAACCGTCGTAACGCTGGTGATGAGCTTCGTAAGTCTTGTTCCCGGCATTGGACGGTTGCGACTGGCGCAACAGTGGGCGGCCGGCCGTGAGGTTGATCGGGCGAAGGCCCTGGCCGGTACCTATGACTGGGTTCGAATGGCCGATATCCGAGCGTTTTGGTTGATAGCGACGTCGGTCGTGGTGCTCTTGACGGTTGTCGGTTTGATTGCCGGAGCTAGCGGGACGCGGCTGATTCAGTACGGGATCGTCGGTGCCGCCGCAGGATTGGCTACCGCGCTGATCGGTGTGCACAATTTCGGGGAGGGAGCGGCGCGACCAGTCAGGGCAGCCCTTGCCGAAAATACCGGCATCGGCGACGACTTCCCGCGCGCTCGTCCGACCTTCGCCACCTGGCTGGGCCTCTCGATAGCGGGCTCCATTTTCACCTTCTCCGCAATGGCCGCGATGGTGGCGGTAGCGCTGGATCGGGGCAGAGGAGTCCCGGTGCTCTCCCTTGTGACCGCCGGCGCCTTGACACTTGTCGTCGGGGTACCGATCACCGTCGTTGCGATGCTCTCGCCGTCATTTCGGCCCATTCGCGACCTCACCGATGCAACGGTGCGGGTGGGGGCCGGCGACTACGGACAACGCCTGCCGGTGGTCCAGGATGATGACCTCGGCGCGCTGGTGGCGTCGTTCAATCGCATGCAAGCGGGTTTGGCTGAGCGACAACGACTTCAGGCAGCATTCGGCACCTACGTCGACCCCGCCCTGGCGGCCAGACTGCTCGAACAGGGTGACGATGTTTTCACCGGCGAGCGCCGTGAGGTGACGGTGATGTTCGTCGACGTGCGCGACTTCACGCCGTACGCCGAGGCAAACACCGCCGAGGACACCGTTGCCCGCCTGAACGCGCTTTTCGAAATCGTGGTGCCTGCGGTCGTCGACGCCGGTGGGCATGTCAACAAATTCCTCGGCGACGGCGCTATGGCGGTGTTCGGAGCCCCCAACGACCTCACGGATCACGCGGACGCCGCGGTGAGCACCGCGGTGCGAATTCAACGCCGCGTCACAGAACTATTCGAAACGGACCTTCGGATCGGCATCGGCATCAACACCGGTACGGTGATCGCCGGAACCATCGGCGCCGCGGGAAAGCTGGAGTTCACCCTCATCGGCGACACGGTCAACGTCGCAGCGCGCGTCGAGCAGCTCACCAAGACCACCGGCGACGCAATCCTTCTCACCGGCCAGACCGTTGCCTCCCTGGCCACTCGACCGGCAACGCTCGCCGACCGCGGATTTCACGCGCTGAAAGGAAAATCCGCTGCACTGCACATCTATTGCCTCGACCCGCGGCGGGAGGCGATCTCAGGCTGACGCTCCGGAGGGGTGACCCATTTGGCGGAATCTTATCTTTCACATTCGCGGCCGCCATTCGATCGAAACCACTCGACGAACCGCCGCAGGGCGAAATGTTCGCCAGCTCTGCATATTTCAGCTGACACGCTTCTACGCTTCAATTCTCAGCCGCCCGCGGGGGGTTGAGCGATGACCGTCGGCCTGAAGCCGTATCGGGGCGCGACAAACTGGCCCGCGGCATTGCGGCCCGTCCCACCGAACGGCGTCATCGGCACCCCACCGACCGCATTCGTGGCGGGTTCGACCGCCCCAGCCGAATGGAATCCGTTGACCGCCAGGGTGACCGGCGAAGCGGCCGGGGCCGCGCTCGCCCAACCGGCCGGCACGGACAAACCACCGATTGACGCAGCCTTACCCACGGCACCGCCTATCGACCCGATCGAGCCCAGGCCTGCGCCGCCCGAAACCGCTGCGGGCAGAGCCGCTTCCGCGGCCTTGGCGGCGCTCTCGGTGGCGGACTTCGCGGCGGGCATCATGCCCTGAGCGATGCTCTGTATGTCCTTGAACGAGGTCGTGAATAGCCGTGTCGGTGAGATCAATCGGATGAACGCGTCGAAGGGCGTGCTGGCATCCAAGGTCTGCGACCCGGTCAGCCCCTCCAACAAATCGCCCAGCGGGCCGCCGATGACGAGCCCATCGCCTTCGGGGTTCAGACTGATTCCGCCCAGGGAAAACGTGGGGTTGGCAGCCGCGGGGTTGTTCGGCAACCCGGCCAGTGACGACAGCGTTTGCGGCACCGCGTCCAGTCTCTGCGTACCGCTGTTCGCGGCCGCTCGGGTCACCGCCGCGGCCTGACCCGCGACCCCGGCCGAATTGGTGGTGGGTGCCGCCGGCTCCAATGGCGGCAAGGTCGCCGCCGCAGCCGACGTGCCGGCGTAGCCGTACATTGCGGCTGCATCCTGAGCCCACATCTCGCCGTATTGGAACTCGGTGGCCGCGATCGCGGCGGTGTTCTGACCGAGGACGTTCGTCGCCAGCAGCTCCATCAAGAGGGCCCGATTCGCCGCGATCACCGGCGGCGGCACCGTTTCGGCGAACGCCGCCTCGTAGGCGCCCGCTGCCGCCATCGCTTGAGCGGCGGCCTCTTCCGCATGCCCGGCCGTGCCGCGGAGCCACGCCACTTGGGACGCGGCGGTCGCCAGCATGGCGGACGCGGCCGGGCCCTGCCACGGCCCGTCGCCTAGACCCGCGATCACCGAGCCATAGGCGGACGCCGCGGCATGCAACTCGGCTGCCAGCCCGTCCCACGCCGCCGCGGCACTCAGCAGCGGCCCCGAGCCGGGTCCCGAATACATCAGCGCGGAGTTGACCTCCGGCGGTAGCTGCGCGAAATCCAACATTGCGCTTCCGCCTAACCGACCGCGGCAGTGTTGACGATCTCCGTGGCGGCATAGGAACCGGCGCTGATACCGAGCGTCGTCGCCAGCTGCTCGCGAACCGCCGCGGCCTCGCCACTGACCGCCTGGAAGAGGCTCGCGTGCCACGAGAACTGCGCCGCGGTCAATATGGAAACCACATCCGCGGCGGCCGGAACCACCCCGGTCGTCGGCGCGGCCATGGCCGAATTGCCCTCCCGCACCGCCGCATTGATGCCATGCAGCTCTCCGGCCGCCGCCTCGATCGTTTCCGGCTGCGCCATCACGAACGGCATATCCCCTCCTCAAATCACCTTGTAATCAATAACTTTCAGCACCAGCTGTCGGGTACCGAATCAGACGCCTGGACACGTTAGGGGAGGCATGCCCAGGAAGGACAGCCTTGGGACTGCCAATTCATGACCGGGTCGGTAACTGTTCACTTAGCTGACCGGAAGTGCTGGAATATTTGGATTCTGCATGAAAGTTATTGCAAACCAATATGTTTAGCGTCATATATGTGCTTATATGTGGTTGCTGGATTAGCAGTCAACGTTTGCCTGCGGGATGCAGAGGACGGCCGAACGCCGCCGTGCGACGGGCGCATGCGGCCTGGGCGTGCCACAATGCCGGCGACATTACCGATTTGGCACCAATACCAATGGTGCACAGCGACATTCGCGCATAAGAACCGCCCGAATCGCCTGGTACCGGGCAACCCGTAGCCTCTGCTTGCGTCAACGGCTAAGGTGCCAGGCATGCCGGTCGCAAGGAATGCCCCGAGATTTGCCCGCAAGTGGATCACCCTGGTCGTCGCCGGGTTAGCTACCGCCACGGTGTCGGCCTGCGATTCCCCACCGTCGGCGCCCGCGCCCGGCGTGAATCCTCGTCAGGTCACCGTCTTGGGGTCGGGGCAGGTCCAGGGCGTTCCGGACACCCTGACCGCAGACGTCGGTATCGAATTCACCGCGCCCGACGTGACCTCGGCGATGAACCAGACCAACGACCGCCAGCAAGCGGTCATCAATGCGCTGGCCGGCGCGGGCGTCGACCGCAAGGACATCAGCACCACCGAGGTCACGCTGCAGCCACAGTTCAGCAATCCGGGGCCCAACGGGACCGCCACCATCACCGGGTACCGCGCCACCAATGCCATCACGGTCAGGATCCACCCGCCCGACTCCGCGTCGCGGATGCTGGCCCTCATCGTCGGCACGGGTGGCGACGCCACCCGAATCAAGTCGGTGAGCTACTCCATCACCGACGATTCGCAGTTGGTCAAGGATGCCCGCGCGCGAGCGTTCAACGACGCCAAGAACCGCGCCGAGCAGTACGCACAGCTGTCCGGACTCCGGCTGGGCCGAGTGCTGTCCATCTCGGAGGCGACCGAACCCACGACGGGTGGACCGCCCGCGCCACCGAGGGCCATGCCCAGCGCGGTCCCGCTGGAACCCGGCCAGCAGACCGTGAGCTTCTCGGTGACCGCGGTGTGGGAGCTGGACTGATCCGATGGCGGCGACCCGCTTCACCCGGCTCCGCCGCGCTCACGATCGCCGCTAGCCCGATGGCGGCGACCCGCTTCACCCGGCTCCGCCGCGCTCACGATCGCCGCTAGCCCGATGGCGGGCTACTGCTGGTAGACCCTCGGATCCAGGGTGCCGATGTACGACAGGTCGCGATAGCGCTCGTCGTAGTCCAGGCCGTAGCCCACGACGAAGTCGTTGGGGATGTCGAAGCCCACATAGGCGATCTCGACGTTGGCGCCCTTCGCGTCGGGCTTGCGCAACAGCGTGCACACGCGCAGCGACCGCGGATGGCGGCTGGTGAGGTTGCGCAGCAGCCAGGACAGGGTCAGGCCCGAGTCGACGACGTCCTCCACGATCAGCACGTCGCGGCCCTGGATGTCGCGGTCCAGGTCCTTGAGGATCCGCACCACACCGGACGACGACGTGGAGGACCCGTAGGAGCTGACGGCCATGAACTCGAACTGGGTGGGCACCGGAATCGCCCGCGCCAAGTCGGTGACGAAGATCACAGCGCCCTTGAGAACGGTGATCAGCAGCAGATCCTGGCCGGTCTCGGCCATGACGTCGCGGTAGTGCCCGCCGATCTCTTCGCCGAGTTCGCCGATTCGCGCCTGGATTTGCTCGGCGGTGAGCAGGACCGACTTGATGTCCCCCGGGTACAGCTCCACGGGCTGCGCGGGGGTGATCGCCGAGGAGATCTGGGCCACGCCCACAGAGTGCCACGCCAACGGCCGAATAACCAACGGCGACCCCGGTATTGCGGTTACCGGACCGGTTCGCGCCACAGGGTCAGGACCCCGTCGCGCCGCCCCGCGATCAACCGCTCGTCACGCAACGCGGACCCGACAGCCACCCCGCCCTGCCCGCGCCAGGCGGTGACGAGGGCGTCGACACCGCGGATCTGCTTGTCCGTCAAGCCGGTTGCGCCTCCCGCCAGAAGCCAGCCGCGGATCACCCGGCGCCGCACCGCGGCGGGAAGCGCGGCCAGGGCCTGCGCCTGCAGCCCAGCCTCGGCCTTCACCTCGGGCAGCGCCCGGGCAGCGAGGGAGTCGATCAGCTCGGTGTCCTCGCGCAGCGCCGTCGCCGTGCGGGCCAGCGCCTCGGCCACCCCGCCGCCCAGTACGTCCTCCAGCAGCGGCAGCACCTCGAGGCGCAGCCGGGTCCGCGTGAAGCGGCGGTCGGAGTTGTGCGGATCCTGCCACGGCGTCACACCCAGCTCGAGGCACGCTGCGTGGGTCACGGCGCGCCGAACACCCAACAACGGCCGGCCCCACGGCGGGTCGTACGGCCGCATCCCGGCGATCGACCGCACACCCGACCCGCGACCCAACCCCAGCAGCACGGTCTCCGCCTGGTCATCGAGCGTGTGGCCCAGCAGCACCGGCCCGTCGTGGTACGCGCTCAGCGCGGCATAGCGGGCCGCGCGGGCCGCGGCTTCGGGGCCACCTTCGTTCCCCACACGCACGCGAACCACTTGCGCCGCAACGCATCCCAAACCGACGGCTTGCGCCCGGGCGGTTTCGGCGACGCCGGCCGAGTCCGGCTGCAGGCCGTGATCGACGATCACCGCGGTGGTGGGCCGCAACTGGGCCGCCACCGCGGTCAGCGCGAGCGAATCGGGGCCGCCGGACAGCGCCACACACCACTGCTCGACGGTGGCGACGTGAGCCTTGACGAACGCCTCGACAGCCGCACGCAGCTGCCCTACAGCACCCTGTCGATCCATCGCTGGGGGTCCTCGATCTCGGCGGGCAGGGGCAGCGTCTCGGGTCCGGTCCAAATGGCGTTGAACCGCTCCATACCGACCTTGCCCACCACGTGGTCGACGAACGCCTTGCCGCGGGTGTACTGGCTGAGCTTGGCATCGAGACCCAGCAAAGCGCGGAGCAGGCGCTGCAGCGGCGGTTGCTTGCGGTTGCGGCGTTCGTCGAACCGGCGGCGGATGGTGGTGACCGACGGCACCACCATTGGCCCGACGGCGTCCATCACATGGTCGGCGTGGCCCTCCAACAGCGTGCCGAGAACCAGCAGCCGGTCGAGGGCCTGCCGCTGCGGCTCGGACTGCACGGCGCGCACCAGGCCGACGATTCCCGACGGGCTGTCCGGCGCCCCGTTGCCGCGGTTGCGCACGTAATCCGCGAGCCGGCTCGCTACCTGCCCGACGTCTTCACCAA
>NZ_LZJJ01000552.1:0-21754 GCF_001667625.1 Mycobacterium sp. E1715 | reverse complement strand
TGGGTGCTGGTGCGCGACGACTTCGTCGGCAAGCGGCTCGTCGACGCGATCATCGACCTGCCGTTCGCGCTGCCCACCATCGTCGCCAGCCTGGTGATGCTGGCCCTCTACGGCAACAACAGTCCGGTGGGGTTGCACCTGCAGCACACCGCGTGGGGCGTGGCGGTGGCGCTGGCCTTCGTCACGCTGCCGTTCGTGGTGCGCGCGGTGCAGCCGGTGCTGCTGGAAATCGACCGGGAGACCGAGGAGGCGGCGGCGTCGCTGGGCGCCAGTGGCCCAAAGATTTTCACTTCCGTGCTGTTGCCGTCGCTGACGCCGTCGTTGCTGTCCGGCGCGGGGCTGGCGTTTTCGCGTGCGATCGGCGAATTCGGTTCGGTGGTGCTGATCGGTGGAGCGGTGCCGGGCAAGACGGAAGTGTCGTCGCAATGGATACGGACCCTGATCGAGAACGACGACCGGACCGGCGCCGCCGCCATCTCCATCGTGCTGCTGTCCATCTCGTTTGTCGTGCTGTTCATCCTGCGGATCGTGGGCGGCCGCGCGGCCAAGCGTGAGGAGCTGGCACCGTGACGTCGTCGCGCGGGGTTCGCTACCTGATCCGATTCGTGGCGCTGGCATACGTTTTCGTGTTGCTCGTTGTCCCGGTGGCCCTGATCCTGTGGCGGACTTTCCGGCCGGGCTTCGGCCAGTTCTTCGACTGGGTCAGCACGCCCGCGGCGGTCTCGGCGCTGAACCTGACGTTGCTGGTCGTCGCGATCGTAGTGCCACTCAACGTGGTGTTCGGCATCCCGACCGCTTTAGTGTTGGCGCGCAACCGTTTTCGCGGTAAGGGCGTGTTGCAGGCCGTCATCGATCTGCCGTTCGCGGTGTCGCCCGTCATCGTGGGCGTCGCACTGATCCTGTTGTGGGGATCGGCAGGCGCGTTCGGATTCGTCGAGAGGGACCTCGGGTTCAAGATCATCTTCGGGCTGCCCGGCATCGTGCTCGCGAGCATCTTCGTCACCCTGCCGTTCGTCGTGCGCGAGGTGGAGCCGGTGCTGCACGAATTGGGCACCGACCAGGAAGAGGCCGCCGCGACCCTGGGATCGGGTTGGTGGCAGACCTTCTGGCGGATCACCCTGCCATCCATCCGGTGGGGTTTGACCTACGGCATCGTGTTGACCGTCGCCCGCACCCTCGGCGAATACGGCGCAGTCATCATCGTGTCGTCGAACTTGCCGGGTAAGTCCCAGACGCTGACGTTGCTGGTCTCGGATCGATACAACCGCGGGGCCGAGTACGGCGCGTACGCGCTGTCGACGTTGTTGATGGGCGTTGCGGTGTTGGTGCTGATCTTCCAGGTAATTCTCGACCTTCGCCGGGCGCGGGCGGACAGATAGGCTCGATATGGAGACTTGTAGATGACCGACAAGCACAACCGCGACCACGCCATCATCGTGCGGAACGCCCACAAGCGCTATGGCGACTTCGTGGCGCTCGACAACGTCGACTTCGTCGTACCGTCCGGCTCGTTGACGGCACTGTTGGGTCCCAGCGGGTCGGGCAAGTCGACCCTGTTGCGCGCCATCGCCGGGCTCGACCAGCCCGACAGCGGAACGATCACTATCAACGGCCATGACGTCACGCGGATCCCGCCGCAGAGACGGGGCATCGGGTTTGTGTTCCAGCACTACGCGGCGTTCAAGCACCTGACCGTTCGCGACAACGTGGCGTACGGGCTGAAGATCCGCAAGCGTCCCAAGGCGGAGGTCAAGGCCAAGGTCGACAATCTGCTGGAAGTCGTGGGGCTGAGCGGCTTTCAGAACCGCTATCCCAATCAGCTGTCCGGCGGTCAGCGACAGCGGATGGCGCTGGCGCGGGCGCTGGCGGTCGACCCCCAGGTGCTGCTGCTCGATGAGCCGTTCGGGGCGCTGGACGCCAAGGTGCGGGAGGACCTGCGCGCGTGGCTGCGCCGCCTGCATGACGAGGTGCATGTCACCACGGTCCTGGTCACCCACGACCAGGCGGAGGCGCTCGACGTCGCCGACCGAATCGCCGTGCTGAACCACGGACGCATCGAGCAGGTGGGATCGCCGACCGAGGTCTACGACGCCCCGGCGACGGCCTTCGTCATGTCGTTTCTCGGGGCGGTGTCCACCTTGAACGGCAATCTGGTTCGCCCGCATGACATCCGGGTGGGCCGCAACCCCGAGATGGCCATCGCGGGCGGCGACGGCACCGCGGAGTCGATCGGGGTGGTGCGCGCCACGGTCGATCGCGTGGTCGTGCTGGGCTTCGAGGTGCGAGTCGAATTGACCAGCGCCGCCACCGGGGGACACTTCACCGCTCAGATCACCCGAGGCGACGCCGAGGCCCTGGCCCTACGCGAGGGCGACACCGTCTACGTCCGCGCCACCCGAATGCCGTCCCTTCCCGCCGAGGACGCCGCCGACGGCGGCAGCCGTTCCGGCGGGGCCGGTGAGAATCAGACCACGCTGACGTCGGCGTGACCCAAGGCCGCGCTCAGGAGGCGTGCAGCCCGCACTCGGTCTTGGCCAGCCCCTGCCAACGCCCACTGCGCGGGTCGGCCCCGGCGAGCGGCTTGGCGGTGCAGGGCTCGCAGCCGATCGACGGATACCCGTCGTAGACAAGCGGATTCACCAGCACGCCGTGCTCGTCGATGTAGTTCTGCATGTCCTCGTCGGTCCACGTCGCAAGCGGGTTGATCTTCACCAGCTTGAAGCCCTCGTCGAAGCCGATCACCGGGGCGTTGGCGCGCGTCTTCGCTTCGCTTCGGCGCAGCCCGGTCACCCAGGCGGAATATCCGCTCAGGACGCGGCGCAGGGGCACGACTTTGCGCAGCCGGCAGCACTCGCCCGGGTCGCGCTCGAACAGGTTCTTCCCCAGCAACTGGTCCTGCTCGGCCACCGTCTGCTCGGGGGTGATGTTGAGAACGTGGATGTCGTAGACCGATTCGACCGCGTCCCGGGTTCCGATGGTCTCGGCGAAGTGGTAGCCGGTGTCCAGGAAGACCACCGGCACACCCGGGCGAACCTTGGCGGCAAGATCGATCAACACCGCCTCCTGCATGCTGGAGGTGAGCACGTAGTTGCAGGTGGCCCAGCCGCGCGGCCCGTTGACCCCGCCGAAGGTCTCGTCGGCCCATTGCAACACCTCGATCGCGCTGGCGCCCTCGAGTTCCGCGGCGCCCCGCGCCGCCAGGTCGCGCAGTTCCGCTTCGGTTCGTTTCGTTGCTTGTCCACTCATCGTAAATCGTCCTCATCCGCCCGAATCGCCCACTGCGCGAACCGTTCTCCCGCACTGCGGTGTTTGATGAAGTTCCTTACCACCCGGTCGATGTAGTCGCCCAGTTCGTCGCTCGTCACCTTGTGCTGGCGCAGCTTGCGCCCGAATCCGCTGTCCAGCCCGAGGCTGCCGCCCAGGTGCACCTGAAAGCCCTCGACCGAGCCCCCGTGACCGTCGTCCACCATTTGGCCCTTGAAGCCGATATCGGCCACTTGAATTCGGGCGCATGAGTTCGGACAACCGTTGATGTTGACCGTGATCGGCACGTCGAGCGAGGAGTTGATGTCCTCGAGCCGGCGCTCCAGCTCCGGCACCAAGACCTGGGCCTTTCCGCGCGTTTCGGCGAACGACAACTTGCAGTACTCGATCCCTGTGCACGCCATCAGGTTCCGGCGCCAATGGGACGGTCTGGTCTGCAGCCCGAGCGCCTCCAGCCCGGCGAGCACCTCGTCGAGTTTGTCGTCGGCGATGTCGAGGATGACCAGCTTCTGGTACGGGGTGAACCGCACCCGGTCCGAGCCCGCCTTGTCCATCAGATCCGCCACCGCAGAGAGGATGGACCCCGAGACCCGCCCCGCGATCGGCGCCGCCCCGACCGCGTTGAGCCCGTTCTTGAGCCGCTGAACCCCGATGTGGTCGATCGGATGTTTGAGCGGTTCGGGGGCCGGCCCGTCGATCAGCGGCCGTTTGAGGTACTCCGTTTCGAGGACCTGGCGGAATTTCTCGATGCCCCAGTCCTTGATCAAGAACTTCAGCCGGGCCTTCGACCTCAGCCGGCGGTAGCCGTAGTCGCGGAATATCGACGTCACGGCCTCCCAGACCTCGGGCACCTCGTTCAGCGGCACCCAGACGCCGACCCGCTGGGCCAGCATCGGGTTGGTGGACAGACCACCGCCGACCCACAGGTCGAGGCCGGGCCCGTGCTCGGGATGGTTGACGCCGATCAAGGCGATGTCGTTGATCTCGTGCGCGACATCCTGCAGACCCGAAATCGCCGTCTTGTACTTGCGCGGCAGGTCGGCGAAGTCCGGCGTGCCGATGTAGCGGCGCACGATTTCGTCGATCGCCCAGGTCGGGTCGAGCACCTCGTCGAGCGACTCGCCGGCCAGCGGCGAACCGAGGATCACGCGGGGGCAGTCACCGCACGCCTCGGCGGTCTGCAGTCCCACCCCGGCGAGCCGCCGCCAGATTTCGGGGACGTTTTCGACCTCGATCCAGTGCATCTGTACGTTCTGCCGGTCGGAGATGTCGGCGGTGTCGCGGCCGAACTCCGTCGAGATCTGGCCGACCGTGCGCAACGCCGCGGCCGACAGGGCACCACCGTCGCAGCGCACGCGCATCATGAAGTACTTGGCTTCCAGCAGATCGGCATTCTCGTCACCGGTGAAGGTGCCGTCATAGCCCTGTTCGCGCTGGGTGTAGAGCCCCCACCAGCGGAAGCGGCCGCGCAGGTCACTCTTGTCGATGCTGTCGAAGCCGGCCTTCGCGTAGATGTTCTCGATGCGTTCGCGCACCTCGAGCGGGGCGCCGGCGTGCTTCATCTCTTCGTTGGGGTTGAGCGGTTCCCGATCTCCCAGCGCCCACTGGCCCTCGTTACGGGGCTTGGCGGGACGGGCTGTGGTCATCTCGGAGGTCTCCTTCGAACATCGCAGGCATGAAAGCGCAGCTCACCGGTGGTATCGGCGGCGCAGATCCGATGCCAGCTGGACGTACAGGTGGGCGGGTCTACGACATCAAGGGAGACAGCAACAGCTGCAAACACGCTTGAGATCAATGTGCCGACGAGCCACGAGCGCAATGCGAAGGCTGGGCTGAGCGACGGTCACGCCACCATTGTGCCACGCCCGTCGGCCGGCGATGTAACCAGGTCAAACATCGGCTCACGATGAGCGGAATTCCCGATTAAGCTGGTCGCGCGGGTAAGAAAACCCAGGAAAAGCGTGTGCGGCCGACATCGGCGCGGGCACGGTGGATCGACGCCGCGGCCGGGTACCGCACACCGTGGGATGATTTGGCATGGCCCTTCGCGAGGAAGCCGTCGAGCTGCCCGACCTCCAGCCCGTCCCCGAGCGGCCGTTCGGGATCTACATTCACGTCCCGTTCTGCATAACCCGTTGCGGCTATTGCGATTTCAACACCTACACGCCGGCCGAGTTGGGCGGTGTCAATCCCGACGCCTGGCTTGCGGCGCTGCGGACGGAGTTGGAGCTGGCGGCAGAGCGTCTGCCCGGGCCGACCGTGACCACGGTGTTCGTCGGGGGAGGGACGCCGTCACTGCTCGGTGGCGCCCGCGTGGCGTCGGTGCTGGAGATGGTGCGCGAGCATTTCACGCTGGCGCCCGATGCCGAGATCACCACCGAGGCCAACCCGGAGTCCGCCTGGCCGGACTTTTTCGACGCCATTCGCGCGGCCGGCTACACGCGGGTTTCGCTCGGCATGCAGTCGGTGTCCCCGCGAGTGCTGGGGGTTCTCGACCGCATTCACACGCCGAACCGATCGGCGGCGGCCGCCCGAGAGGCCTTGGACGCCGGCTTCGAACACGTAAGCCTCGATCTGATCTATGGAACGCCGGGGGAATCCGACGACGATCTGCTGCGCTCGGTCGACACGGCGATCGACACCGGCGTCGATCACGTGTCCGCCTACGCCCTGGTCGTCGAGGAGGGCACGGCGCTGGCCCGACGGGTCCGGCGCGGCGAGCTCGCCGCCCCCGACGACGACATCCTGGCGCACCGCTACGAGCTGGTCGACGCCCGGCTTTCCGAAGCCGGAATGTCTTGGTACGAGGTGTCCAATTGGGCGCGGCCGGGCGGCGAATGCCGGCACAACCTCGGCTATTGGGATGGTGGCCAGTGGTGGGGCGCCGGACCGGGGGCCCATGGCTATGTCGGTGCCACGCGGTGGTGGAACGTCAAGCACCCCAACGCCTACGCGGAAAAGCTGGCCGCCGGCGTATTACCGGTGGGGGGATTCGAGCGGCTCGACTCCGACGCCGTGCACACCGAAGACGTACTCCTGAAAACTCGTCTGCGACAGGGCCTTCCGCGCGATGTGCTGAATTCTGCCGAGGGGGCGCGGGCCGAAGGCGCGGTCGCCGACGGGTTGCTGGTGTCCGACGCAGATCGCTTCATCCTCACGCCGCGCGGCCG
Source organism: Mycobacterium sp. E1715 (assembly GCF_001667625.1). Lineage (NCBI taxonomy): Bacteria > Bacillati > Actinomycetota > Actinomycetes > Mycobacteriales > Mycobacteriaceae > Mycobacterium > Mycobacterium sp. E1715. The sequence continues at coordinate 15,320 of NZ_LZJJ01000552.1, read as the reverse complement.
CCTGCTGGCCGACGCCGTGGTGCGCACCGTGTTGGGGTAGTCCTCAGCTGTTCGGGAACCAATGCGCGACTGCGCGATTGATCTCGATGTACAGCGGGATCCCGATCGTGACGGTGTAGGAGAAGGTCAGACCCAGCGCGGCCGCCAGCGGCAGGGTTGGGCTCGCCTCTGGGATCCCCAGCCGCTGGACCGCGGGCAGCGTGATGTAGGACGCCGCACTGCACAGCACCGCGAACAAGACGTAGGTGCCCGGCTGGAAGTGCGTGTCGGTCAGGTTGGCGTAGGCGTAGGCGGCCAGGATGCCAAGTGCCGCAAACAGGTTGGGCGCCAACAGGCCGAAGGCGATGAACCCGCCACCGGCCAACTTCAGATCCCGTAATTTGCGGGACGCCGTCATGCCCATCTCGAGCAGAAACAGGCAGAGCACGCCCTGAAACGCCGCAACGAAGAGCTCGTTTTGGTCGTGCACAACCTTCTGGCCCTGCAGCGCGCTGATGAAGCCGATGGCGATGCCGCCGACGAGGAGGATGAGGCCGGGATTGAGGAACACTTCCTGCAATATCGCCCGTGACATCAGCGGTGCCTTCTCGCGCTGCGGGGTGTTCCCGTACCACGCGTGCTCCTGCTTTTCCAGCGAGAACTCCAGCTCCTCTTCGATTCCGCGCTCGACCCCGTCGTCAACGCCCTCGGCCTGGGCGGCAGCGCCGGGACCTACCCTTGCGGGGGCGGTGTAACCCTGCTCGTCCGGCATGTACCCGGCTTCGTCCATCCCGCGGTGTCGCAGCCGGGCCACCAGGTATAGGGCAACCAGGCAGCCGGGAATCTCCATGAACGCGAGTAGAACCGGCATGTAGGCGTCGAAGGCGATCTTCACGCTGGTCAACACGGCCACGCAGGTGGCGAAGGCGCCCGCCGAGTCCGACCCGTAGTAACCGGCGACCGTCGCCCTGTCGACGCGTCGCAGCCGCGTCAGGTACCTCAGCAAGACATAGGTGAGCACTCCGATCACGAAGTTCAGCACCAAGCCCAGCGCGACGAATCCGGCGATGTTGTCGATATCGGCGGGTTTCACTTTCGCCAGCTCTTCGCCACCCTGCCAGCCGACGGCCACCAGCAGATACATCGTCAAACCCTGGTAGATCACGTACGGGAATTCGAACCGCACCCTCAGGATCGGAATGAGGAAACCGAAGTAGAAGAACAGCAGCAGCGGCTTGAACAGATTGTGGATGAAGTTCTGCCACATCTCTTGAAGCATGGGCGCCTCCTGGCGACGCAGTACAGCCCGGCGGGTGGCAGCAGGCGACTCGCGGCGCCCCTGAACTTAGTGGAACCTCGCGGGCTTGAGCGAGCCGACCATCGCGTCTTTACGAACAATTAACAAGTGGCCGATTGGGACCTTGGCGCGGCCCGTCAAACGAACTGTCGCCCACCATGATTCACCGGCCTGCGCGACCGCGTGGTTGGCGAAACTAGAACCAGTGGGCGATCAGCCGATTGACCTCGATGTACAGCGGGATGCCGATGGTGACGTTGTAGGAGAACGTCAAGCCGAGCGACGCGGCAAGCGGCAGGGTGGGACTGGCCTCCGGGATGGCGAGCCGCTGGACCGCCGGGACGGCGATGTAGGACGCGGCGCCACAGAGCACCGCGAAAAGCACATAGGTGCCGGGCTTGAAGTCGGCGTGGGTGAGCGACGAGTAGATGTGCGCGACCAGGATGCCAAGCGGGGCAAAGATATTCGGGGCCAACAGGCCGAAGACGATGAACCCGGGGCCGGCGCTGCGCAGGTCCTTCAGCTTCCGGGAAGCCGTCATGCCCATCTCGAGCAGGAACAGACACAGCACGCCCTGGAACGCCATGACGAAGAACTTGTCGTCATCGGCGACCACCTTCTGCCCCTGTAGCCCACTGACCAGGCCGATGATGATGCCCCCCATCAGCAGGACAAGTCCGGGGTTGAGGAACACCTCTTGGAACAGCTCCCGCGAGAAGATCGGCGCCCGCTTGCGCGCCGGGCCGGCAGTGCTCTGGTCGGGCTCCCAGTCCGGGTGGTCGAGCTTTTCCAGGGAGAATTCCAGCTCCTCTTCGATGCCGCGCTCGTGCTCGGCCGCCAGGCTCTGGCCGTGCGGTGGCTTGGCCGCGGTGCCCGGCCCGACCGAAACCCGCACCGGCGCTGTGTAGCCCGGTTCGTCGACCATGTTCCCCGCCGCGTCCATCCCGCGGTGACGCAGCCGCGCCACCAAATACAGGGCCACCAGACAGCCGGGAATCTCCATGACGGCCAACATGACCGGCATGTACGCGTTGAAGGCCATGCCGACGGCCGTCAGCACGGCCACGCAGGTGGCGAACGTTCCCGCTGAGTCTGACCCGTAATAGCCGGCAACGGTCGCTCGGTCGACTCGCCGGAGGGTGGTCAGCCAGTTCAGCAGCAGGTAGGCGATGCCGCCGATTACGAAGTTCAGCACGAATCCCAAAACCATGAAGCCGACGATCATCCCGATGCTGCCGGCGCTGATCTTCGCGAGCTCTTCACCCCCGTGCCAACCAATGGCCAGCAGCAGGTACATGGTCAAGCCCTGATAGATGACGTAGGGGAATTCGAAGCGCACCTTCAGGATCGGAATGAGAAAGCCGAAGTAGAAGAACAGCAGGAGCGGCTTGAACAGGTTGTGGGTGAAGTTCTGCCAAAACTCTTGCAGCATTTGATGCCTTCCTCGATGAGTGCGGTGATCAGGGAAAGCACCGTCCGCAAGCGGAGCCACCACGAACATCCCGACGACCGTGGAAAACTTATCCCCGGCGATGTCAAACCGCCACTCGAATGCAAAGCATGAAGTACAGGCGTGTCGAATCGATGCCGACGCGCCGATGACGGGCAAAAGCGCTGTTCAGACGGTTTCTGCCGACTGCCTTCCGGCCGCGGGCCACCGACACCGCAGGCGTGGGTTTGGTGGGAATATGCTGTGCATTTGCTGTGTGGCTAGCACAGGAATCAGCGGGCCGACGAAATTACCGAGGGCCTGACCCCGACGCCCTTCTTGCGGTGTGTCACCGACAGCCATGCCATCGGCGAGTAATAGGTGGTGATTTCCTCGAAGCCGTCGACCCTCGAGACTGTGAGCACGCCGGTCTCTTGATTGATTTCAAGCCCGTCACTCTCGCTGCCCTGGATCTCTTCGCCGTTCGCCAGCCGGATCACGAACATGACGTCGCTTTCGAATCGGCACGATCGTGCTCGCCGGAATTCACCGCCACTCCTTCACTCACGCCGCTGGGGCCTGCCGCCTCCCATTAAATCTCCCGGCCGGCGGGTTCGCACGATCTCGCCCGGAGTTCAGGCGAGGTCACGTCGCATGGGCCGTGCAGGGCTCCGACCGGGCGGGTCGTCGCGTCCCGTGTACCTGCGCTAACTGGCAGAGTCGGCGGGCCGGCGTGGGATCGAGGTGCGGCACGAGCGGGGACGGGCCGCCGCCCCGGCTTGACGAAGTTCTCGGCAGGACGGAGCGAATATGCCGGGCCGCGGCTGGGACAGCTTGCGCGTCCTTAGATAGGTTAGGCTACATTTACTAACCGTGACCGAGGTCAGCGTTCAGACGAGTTCCGCCGGCTCCACGTCATCGCCGATTCCACTTCCCGCACACGTGCACCCGGCCGACCTGGCCGCCGAGCTCGCCACGCGGTTGCCCGAACAAGCCGGCGAGGAGTACCTGGTCTACGAGCGCGGCGGTCAATGGGTACTCGCCAGCGGCGTGCGCGCGATGGTCGAGCTGGACAGCGACGAGATGCGGGTCGTCCGGGACGGCGTGACTCAGCGCCAACGGTGGTCGGGGCGGCCCGGGCCGGTCCTGGGTGAAGCCATTGACAGGCTGTTGCTGGAGACCGACCAGCTCTTCGGTTGGATCGCCTTCGAGTTCGGCGTCTACCGGTACGGGCTGGAGCAACGGTTGTCGCCGGGAACCCCGCTGGCCCGCGTGTTCTGGCCGCGCACTCGCATCGTGGTGACCCGGGAGCACGTCCAGCTCTGGGGCGCGACGGCGGCGCATCGCGACATGGTTCTCGGCCTGTTGGGCGACGGCATGCCCGAGGTGCGCCAGGCGCGCCCCGTCGACGTCATCGCCGACCCGTCCAACTATCGCGACCGGGTGGCATCGGCCGTCCGCGAGATCGCGGGGGGCCGCTACCACAAGGTGATCCTGTCCCGTTCGCTGGAAGTGCCTTTCCCCCTGGACTTCCCGTCGACTTATCGGCTCGGTCGCCGCCACAACACCCCGGTGCGGTCATTCCTGTTGCGTCTGGGGGGAATTCGCGCTGTCGGTTACAGCCCCGAGCTGGTCGCGGCGGTCCATGATGACGGCATCGTGTTGACCGAGCCCCTGGCGGGCACCCGCGCGCTGGGTCGCGGTGTGGCACTCGACCGGCAGGCCCGCGACGACCTGGAGTCGAATTCCAAAGAAATTGTCGAACATGCGATCTCGGTGCGCAGCTCGCTGCAGGAGATCACCGAGATAGCCGAACCCGGTAGCGCGGTGGTCACCGACTTCATGACGGTGCGCGAACGCGGCAGCGTGCAGCACCTGGGCTCCACGGTCAGCGGGCGACTGGGCCCGTCGAACGACCGGATGGACGCGCTGGAAGCGCTCTTCCCGGCCGTCACCGCGTCGGGCATCCCGAAAGCGGGCGGCGTCGAAGCGATCCTGCGCCTCGACGAGGGTCCGCGCGGCCTGTATTCCGGAGCGGTCGTGATGTTTTCGGCCGACGGCGGCCTGGACGCGGCGTTGACGCTGCGGGCGGCATACGAGCGCGATGGCAGGACGTGGTTGCGCGCGGGGGCGGGCATCATCGAAGAGTCCACTCCCGAGCGTGAATTCGAAGAGACCTGCGAAAAGCTGTCCACACTCGCGCCCTATCTGGTTGCGCGGCAGTAGCCCGTCCGGTCGGTCGAGGGCGCTGTGAGCGGCGTCCCTCGGCGTAGGGACCTTTGGCCCTAGTTGGTCGAGTTTCCCGCGTGTCATCTTTATGTAACCGAATGACACAGATACATTGCGCGTTACTGGACGGCACACATAACTGGAGGGCTTCGTGTCCGAGGACCTGACTAATCTGCAGCTACTACACGAGCTCGAGCCTGTGGTCGAGGGCCTGCTCAACCGCCATCTTTCGATGTTCAAGGAGTGGAATCCCCACGACTACGTCCCGTGGTCGGACGGCAAGAACTTCTACGCGCTGGACGGTCAGGACTGGGAACCCGGGCAGAGCCGGCTCCCCGACGTCGCGCAGGTGGCGATGGTGCAAAACCTGCTGACCGAGGACAATTTACCGTCCTATCACCGCGAGATCGCGATGAACTTCAGCATGGACGGCCCGTGGGGTCAGTGGGTCAACAGGTGGACGGCCGAGGAGGCCCGGCACAGCACCGCGCTGCGCGACTACCTTGTGGTCACCCGCGCCGTCGACCCGGTGGCGCTCGAGCAGCTGCGGCTCGAGCAAATGACTCGGGGCTTCAGCCCGGGACAGAATCAGCAGGGCGACATGTTTGCCGAGAGTCTGTTCGACTCGGTCATGTACGTCTCGTTTCAGGAACTGGCTACCAGGGTCTCCCACCGCAACACCGGCAAGGCCTCGCAAGAACCGATCGCCGAGCAGCTGATGGCCCGAGTCTCGCACGACGAAAACCTGCACATGATCTTCTACCGGGACGTCAGCGCGGCGGGTCTGGACATCGCCCCGAACCAGGCGATGAAGTCGGTCCACAAGATCCTGCGCAACTTCAAGATGCCGGGATTCACGGTGCCGGAGTTCCGGCGTAAGGCGGTGATCATCGCCGTTGGCGGCGTCTACGACCCGCGCATCCACCTCGACGAGGTGGTGATGCCCGTGCTGAGGAAGTGGCGCATCTTCGAACGCGAAGACTTCACCGGCGACGCCGCGCGGATGCGCGACGATCTCGCCGTGTTGGTCAAGGAGCTCGAGCAGGCCTCCGACAAGTTCGAGGAGTCCAAGCAGCGTTATCTCGAGCGTGAGGCCCGCAAGACCGAACGAATCACGGCCAGCAAGGTGCTCCAAACGGAAGGCACGCTGACCTTGAGCGGCCACTGACGAGGTCCGGGTGCGCGGGGTTCCTGTCCCAGCAGCCTGACGGCAGCGTTCGCTGCGCTCGAAATGTGTCAGTTCCGCCGGGGGCGGGCGATCTAAGCCGCTGCGCCCTCCGAGCGCGTCTTGGCTGAGGACTGAACTCCGGCGCTTCGCCTGATTGGGGAGTTTGAACCCCGGCTGGGCGGGGAATTCCTGCATGCCCCTCATATTGTGAAGATCAGGAAGTCCCATGCTTAGCGCACGTATCGACCGCTTCAAGGAAGATTGGTTTCTGTTTCTCGGCAAGCTAGCGGCTGTGTCCACCCCGCAGTTGGGCATCATCTACGGCTTTGCCAATCGTCGAGAGGCGCGGGATCCGGTGAGCCAGGGCGGGCCGACGGCGCGTCCTCTCGCTCACCGGCCCCGACTGATCGCGTAGCGTTTCCGATTCGACCCGCAAACCGACGGTCAGGGGGCTTACCCCCGGGACCGGCCCCGCTCAGGCCCAGTCGGCGGTCGCGTTGGACTCGAGGTAATCGGCGAGTATGCGGCTCACCAGTGACTCGATATTCGACTCGATCGACGACGCGAGCGTGGCGGCGACCGTTGCCACGGCCTGAGTCCGGAAGCGCACCAGCATGGTGATCAGCTCGGCGATCTCGGCATCCGCCGGCAAGGGTTCCCCCGGCTTGATGCGGTCCAGGACATGCTCGGCGCCGGCGCGCACCAGCATGTCGCTGATCTTGTCTATTTCGGGCACGATCTGCTCGTGTAAGTCGACGAGCTTCTCCAATTTGACGCCGTAGCCCCGTATTTCGTTGAACGCCTCGATCAGTTTGGGGCGGGTGACGGTGGCTCTCGCCCCGTCGACCCGGATGACCTGCAGCGCCACCAGGCGGTCGAACGCTTCGGGGTCGTCAACGAGTCGCTGCGCATCGGCCAGCGGCATGGTCTCAGGCTTCTCCGTCGTCCAGGTGCCCACGATCGCCGTCTCGAGGCCCAGCACGTCGCCCAGGTTCTTGCCTTCTTCCCAGGCGCTGAGCATTTCGCGCACGTGGGCGATGTTGTATCCGCGGTCGAGCATCGAGGTGATCAGCCGCAGGCGGGTGAGGTGCGTGTCGTTGAACAGGGCGATGCGCCCGACGCGCAACGGCGGAGGAAGCAGCCCGCGGTCACGGTAGACCCGGATGTTGCGGGTGGTCGTGCCGGCCAGCCGCGCCAGGTCGTCGATCCGGTACTCACCGGACGCGGGGGCACCTTGCGGGTGGCGGACCGCTGCGTCGAACAGTTGTGAGACCGCGGTCTCGATCAACTGCCGGTACTCCCGCGACTGGCGCCGCACGCGCCTCGGCGCGCGCCGCACGTTGTGCAGCACGCTGGCGATGGTGCCGGGTTCGGGTCTCGAAGAACGGTCGGGTGCCATGCGTCAGCCCGACGCGGCGGCAAGCGGCGTGGAGTCGCGCGCCACCGCTTGGTAGTCCCCGTAGCGGAAATCTTTCATCTGGCGAAGATACTGCGTCGCGAAACCCGGGTACATCGACCCGTTGTATCCGTCCTTGGTCAGGTACCAGCTGCGGCAACCGGACATCCACGTCGTCTTCGTGAGGCGGCGCTGCAGGCTGTCGTTGTGGCGGCGCTGAACCTCTTCGCGCACATCGAGATAACGCAGGTCGTTGTCGAGAATGGCGGTGATGCCGCGAACCGCGTACTCGAGCTGACCCTCGATGTAGACCAGCAGCGAGTTGTGGCCAGGCCCGGAGTTGGGCCCGGTCATGACGAACAGATTCGGATATCCGTGCACGCTGATGCTCTTGTAAGCCTGTGCGCCATCGGCCCATTCGTCACCCAGCGAGCGGCCGCGCAGGCCGGTGACCGGGAAGGGCGGTCCGGTCAGATGGACGTCGTAGCCGGTGGCGAACACGATGCAGTCCAGGTGATGTTCGATGCCGTCGCTGGTGCGGATGCCGACCGGGCTCAGGGTGGCGATCGGCCAGTCGATGAGCTTGCAGTTCTCGCGCTGAAGGGCGGGGTAGTAGTCGCTGGAGACCAGCATGCGCTTGCAGCCCGGGCGGAAGTCCGGCGTCAGCTGGCGGCGCAGCCACGGGTCCCTCACCTGAGCGCGCAGATGCGCCCGCCCCAGCCGGGCGGCCAACGAGGTCAGCGGCGTGTCCCACACCAGGGCCGTGGCGCTGGCCTCGTGGCCCCAGAACAACGCCTGCCGCGCAAGTTGCTGGGCGGCGGGCACTTTGGCGAAGAGGGTCTGCAGGGCGGGCGGGGTGGCGACGTCCAGGCGCGGCAACACCCAGCATGGCGTGCGTTGGAACACCTTGACCAACCCGGCCCGCTTCGCCAGCTCGGGGATGATCTGAATGGCGCTGGCGCCGGTACCGATGACGGCGACCCGTTTGCCCGAGAAGTCGTAGTCGTGGTCCCAGCGGGCGCTGTGAATCTTGTGTCCGCGGTAACTGTCCAGGCCGCGAATGTCGGGGAACCTGACGTCCGACAGCGGTCCGGAGGCCAGCACGACGGTGCGCGCGCGGAATCGCTTGCGGCCTTTGGTGGTTGCCGTCCACACCCCGCTGTTCTCGTCGAAGGCCAGACCGCTGACCTCCTGGCCGAATCGAATGTGGCGACGGATGTCGAATCTGGTCGCCATGTCCTCGAGATGGCGGCAGATCTCCGGGGCGGGGGAGTACGTCCGCGACCAGCTCGGGTTCTTGACGAACGAATACGAATACAGCAGCGAGGGCACGTCACAGCTGGCGCCGGGATAGGTGGTGTCGCGCCAGGTTCCGCCCACCCGGTCGCCGCGTTCCAGGATCACGACGTCGTCGACCCCGGCGTCGGCCAACCGGATCGCCGCTCCCAGTCCGGTGAAGCCGGCTCCGATGACGAGCACCGCGTGGGCGCGGTCGGCGGCCATCATCACGCCGCCGGCCGGTAGGTGAGTTCCTTGAACCAGCTGGGCACGGGTTTGAGCAACGGCTTGGGATAGCGGTCCGACAGCCACACCATCGAATTGGCCAGCAGGTGGTAGGGGTGGGCGGGGTTGACGACCATCGCGGCGTGTCGCTTGAGCAGTTGGTATGCCGGCACCCGCGAGGTGCGCTCACCCCGCTCGCCGAGCTGCTTGAAGCGTTTGACCGCGTTGTAGAGGCGCTCGGGCTCCATGCCCATGCCGGCCATCTCGTTGCGGACGCGATTGAGCAGCGGGATATACATCAGGGTGCCGACGATCACGCCCGGCGACGCGACTGTCCCGACGAATTCGATGGCAAGTTTGCGGGCCCTCGCGTGGCCGATCATGTCGAGCACCGCGAAATCGACGGCGATGTGGCGTGATTCGTCGTTGTTGATTTTCTCGAAGACTTGATGGCACACCGGGTCTGCAACGGTGTCGAGCAAGAACTTCAGCAACGCGCCGTCGAGGGCGACCTCCAGCATCGGTATCACGGTGCCCAGCACGGACAACGGCATGTCGTCGGAGTAGGCGTCGAGCCACTGGATGGCGAGCCGGATGTTGACGTTCGGCTTGGGAACTTCGCCGTCGTCGAGCATGCCCCAGCGCTTCATCAGCGCCATCTCGGCGTTGGCGTGCCGTTGCTCCTCGGCGTGGAAGTACCGGTAGATCTCGGCCAGTGTCGGGTTGGGCGCCTTCTTGGCCAGGGCCGCGAATCCGCGGGCGCCCACGTTCTCGATCCAGCACAGGTCGGCCATGAAAGCCTTGAGCTTGGGCCGGAATTCCTCCCGGATGGTGTCGGCGCCGGGCGCGTCCCAATCGATGTCGGCGAGCGCCCATTGGCGGTCCTTGATCTTGGCGAGCATGGCTTCCATGTCGATGGCCACTGGGAGCTCCTTTGCTTTGGTCAGGGCAGGTTGATCCGCGAGGCCAGACCGGCCGCACGTGTATAGGCGTGTGGTGTCAGGCGTTTGATGCTCCAGCCGATTTTGGCGTCGAGCTGTGGCATGCAGTAGAGGTCGCCGCGGTCGTGCGCGTCCAGGCAGATCCGCGCGACTTTGTCCGCCGAGAATCCGGTCCAGCGCATCAGCTTGTTGGCCAGTTCGCTGGATTCCTCGCTGATGCGGCCGGATTCGACGATGTTGGTCTTGACGAAGGTCGGACACAGCACGGTTACTCGCACGCCGGTGCCTGCCAATTCGGCGGCCAGGGTCTCGGACAGTGACAGCACGCCGGCCTTGCTGACGTTGTAGGGGGCCATTCCCGGCGCCGCGCCGAACGCCGCCGCCGACGCGACGTTGATGATGCCGCGGGGGGCGGGCGACGGCTCCCGGAGGATCGGTGCGAAGACGTGGCAGCCGTGAATGGGGCCCCACAGGTTGATTCCGATGGTCCATGCCCAATCGTCCAGGGGCGTATCACCGATGGCCGCGCCGCCGGCGCCGACGCCGGCGTTGTTGATCACCAGCGTCGGGCATCCGGAAAACCAGGCCTGTGATTGCCCGGCCAGCGCCCGCACGTCCTCGAAGTGCGAGACGTCGCAGCGGATCGCCGTCGCACTGGCGCCCAGTTGGGTGATCGCGTCGGCCGTCCGTTGGGCGGCCGCTTCGTCGATGTCGCTGCAGACGACCCTGCCGCCACGGCGGCCGAGTTCGATGGCGAAGGCCGCCCCGATACCGCTTCCGGCGCCGGTCACCACCGCGGACGCACCGCGGCTGGTCTTCGGCCTGCCCAGCAGTCTGTCCAGCATCGCTCAGCGCACCTCCTGCGTTGTGACGCGTGCATCCTGCAACGCGTGGGTGACGAAGCGCGCGACGTAGCCCATTGCCGCGGCGGCTTCGGGCGTCATCCGGGGCAGCGCCTGAAAGACGTGCACCTGGTGTGGCCAGATCTGCAATTCGCAACGGCCGCCGGCGGTTTCGATGTCGGCGGCGAGCTGACGGGCGTCGTCTTGCAGCATCTCCGCGCCCCCGGCCTGGATCAATGTCGGGGGAAGCGGAGGGCCGCCGGCGACGTTGAGCGTCAGCCGCTGGTGCGCGGGATCGACGCCGGCGTGATACATGCCGACCAGGCGGGCCGCGTCGGCCGCCCGGATCGCGGGATCGCGGCGCAGTCGTTCTCGGGCGAGGCACAACTCGAAGCTGAGGTCGTACAGCGGGGAGAACAACGTCAGTGCGGCGGGGTGATCGGCCACCACCTCGGGTTGCAGCAACATGTCGACGGCCAGATGGCCGCCCGCCGAATCCGCGGCGACGACAAGCCCTTTCGGCGACAAACCGCACGAGTCCACCAGCCAGTCCCAGCCCGAGCGCACGTCGTCGGCCGCGGTGGGGAAGCGGTGGCGGGGCGCGAGTCGATAATCGATGCCGAACACCGGCAGACCGGTCAATGACGACAGCCAGGATGTCAACCGGCGGTGCGTCTTGGCCGAGCACACGGCGAAGCCGCTGCCGTGCACGTAGTAGACGGCGCCCGCGGAGGTGGACGACCGCGCGGTATCGCTTGTCGGCGTGCGGGGCCCGTAGACCCATTCGCCCTTGACCCGGCGACCGTCCGGCAGCCTCGTGTCGACGTGTTCGACTCGGGTGCCCGCCAGTGAGGGCCCGAAGGTGCCCATGATCCGGGCAACGATTTGGCGCGACAGCCACAGGCCCCACGCCCGCTCGGGCGGTAGCAGGCCGGTGACGGGCCGCAGGGTGTAAGCACTTACCGCTGCCGCGCCGCGGGACCGCAATGACCCGCGGGCCGGAACACCGTCCGCCATGCCGGGAAGTCAATACCAAATGGTGACATTAGTCAATGGCAGCTTTTAGGGGTCGGGTGCTTGCTTCGCAACGCGCGGCATGCGCGGGCCCATCGGCTCCCCGTCGCCGTCCAACTACTCGAAAGCGATGACGCCCCGGATGTTCTTGCCGGCGCGAAGGTCTTTCATGGCCTCGTTGATGTCGTCGAGCTTGTACTTCTGCGTGACCAACTCGTCGAGCTTGATCAGGCCCGCCTCGTACATCGATAGCAGCTTGGGCATCGCTTCGCGCGGGTTCATCTCGCCGTAGAGCGCCCCTTTGAAGGTCTTGCACGAGTTGACCATGTCGCCGAGCATCATCGGGACCATCATGTCGGTGATCTTGGCCATCCCGGTCAGCACACAGGTTCCGCCCTTGCGCAACAACATCATCGCCGTAAAGATCAGGTCGGCCGGCACCACCCCGGGGGTGAGAACGACGCGGTCGGCCATGACTCCCCAGGTGATCTCCTTGACAAGTTCGACCGCCGCACCGGCATCGACGGCGGTGTGGGTTGCGCCGAACGTCGGCGCGATCTGACGTTTGAATTCGTTGGGGTCGACGGCGACGATGTGCTTGGCGCCCGCGACCTTCGCGCCCTGCACCGCGTTCATGCCGATCCCGCCGACACCAATCACCACGACGGTGTCACCCGCTCCCGTGCCTGCCGCGACGGATCCCGAGCCGAATCCCGTTGTCACACCACAGGACACCAGGGATGCGGCCTCCAAGGGGATCCAGTCATTCACCTTCACCAGCGAACGCTCGGACGCCACCACGTACTCGGAGAACGTGCCGACCTGCATCATCGCCATCAGATCCTCGTCGCCGAGGTGGCGTCGCCGGGTGCCGTCGGTGGTCATTGCCTTGCTGTAAATGTCGGAGCCAATGTCGCACAGGTACGTGTGCCCGGTGGCGCACCATCGGCAGCTACCGCAAGCAGGCAGGAACGAGATCGCCACATGGTCGCCAGGTTTGAGTGTCTTCACCTCGGGACCGACCTCTTCAACGACACCCGAGCCCTCGTGGCCGCCGAGCATCGGGAACCATTCGGGTACCGGAATGCCGGACGCCCGCATCATTTCTTCCATCTCGGCCGTCGGCACACTGTCGCCGGTGTAGAAGTGCTCGTCAGAATGGCAGATGCCGGCGTAGGCCATCTTGACCAGAACCTCGCCGGCGTGCGGAGGATCGAGCTCGACGTCGGTGACTTCCCAATCGATACCGACGCCGCGTAACACCGCTGCTTTGGACTTCATTGTCGCTTCTTTCAGTTGGGAGTCAGGCGGCAGGCCAGCCGACGGTCTTTGTCTCGGTGAAGATTTCGAGCCCCTCGATGCCGCATTGTCGTCCGACACCGGACTGCTTGTAGCCGCCGAACGGCGCGTCCGCGCCGTACCAGAGTCCGCCGTTGATGCCCAGGGTGCCGGTTCTGATCCGGCGTGCGACGGATTTCGCGCGATCTAGATCAGCGGCGAACACCACGCCCGACAGGCCATAGATCGAATCGTTGGCGATGCGCACGGCGTCGTCGTCGCCGTCGAACCCGATGACCGACAGCACCGGCCCGAAGATCTCCTCCTGGGCGATCGTCATCTTGTTATCGACGTCGGCGAATACCGTTGGCTCGACGTAATAGCCCTTGGGGAGATGCTTGGGCACCCCGCCGCCGGTGACCAGTCGGGCGCCTTCCTGCTTACCCTTCTCGATGTAGCCGAGCACGCGGTCATGCTGCCTCTTGGAGACAAGTGGACCCTGCAGCACCGACGGGTCCGTGGGGTCACCGTATTTGTTGTTCTCCATCGCTGTCTTGACGATTTCGACCGCTTCGTCGTAGCGCGAGTTGGGGACCAGCAGTCGGGTGGGCATCGCGCAGCCCTGCCCGGCGTGCATGCAGATGAAGGCGCTGCCGCCGACCGCGCCGCCGATGTCTCCCTCCTCGTCGAGGACGAGGTACACGGACTTGCCCCCGAGTTCGAGGAAGGTGGACTTGATGGTCTCGGCGGCCGCCGCCATGATGCGCCTGCCGGTAGCGGTCGAGCCGGTGAACGCCACCATGTCTACCAGTGGCGAGGTCGAAATCACCTCTCCGACGGAATGATCGGACGACGGGACGATGTTGATGACCCCGGGCGGGATGTCGGTGTGTTCCGCGATGATGCGGCCGATTCTGGTGGCGTTCCACGGTGTGTCCGGGGCGGGCTTGAGCACGCAGGTGTTACCCATCGCCAGGATGGGGCCGATCTTGTTCAGGATGATCTCGAAAGGAAAATTCCAGGGCGTGATCACACCGACGACTCCGATCGGCTCCTTCCAGACTTCGCGGGCCGTCAGGCTGCCCAGGCCGAAGGCGTCCTTGTCGGGAAGCGGCCGTTCCCAAGCGAATTCACCGATCATGTCCGCAGGCCAGGTGAGCGCTTCGCGGAGGGGGACGTCGAGCTGCGGTCCGTAGGTGGACAGCACGGGGCAGCCGACCTCCGCGACGAGCTCGCCGCGTAAGTCCTCACGTTCGGCTTCCAGCGCCGCCTGCAGCTGCCGCAGGCCGGCGGCTCGCGCCTCGCCATCGCGTGACCACGCCGCGTTGTCGAACGCGTGCCGTGCCGCAGCGATGGCGCGTTCCATGTCGGCGTGGGTGCCGTCGCAGGTGGTGCCGAGCACCTCCTCGGTCGCCGGATTGACGTTGTCGAATCGCCGCCCGGATACGGACTCGACGAGCTTGCCGTCGATGAGCATGCGCGGTTCGTGGTTCACCAATTCCGAAGCTCCTTCACTGCATCAGAGGCGCGTGGGGCCAGAGTCAGATGTGGGATAAAACTGCTTTTGCCGCAACGGATAACGGAATCGACAACGTCAACCAGGTGCTCGACGTCGACGAGGCCGCCGAGCATGTATTTGTTATCCATCCAGTATCTGATAGCCGCTTCCAGGGCGTCGGGGTCCCACGCCTTGTTGAACTCAGTCTGCGCGTCGCCGGTGCCGCCCAGGCTGTCGCCGACGGCCAGACGGGTGAAGCCGATCTCCGGATGCTCGATGCGCCAGGCCTCGACAAGCTTGTCCAGCGCCGCCTTGGACACCGCGTATGCGCCGAGCAGCGGCCAGGGCGTCGTGTACGACGCGCTGAGCGACGAGAGGTAAACGGCACCGCCCGCCGCCGCGGCCAAATGGGGCGCGGCCGCGGCGGTGACGAGTGAGGCGCCGGTGACGTTGGTGGCGAACAGTTGCGCCCACTGTTCCGCGGTCACCTCGCGCAGCGGCGCGAGCACACCCATGCCGGTCGTGTAGACCAGGGCGTCGAGCCCGCCGAGCGCGCCGACCACCTCGGACATCGCCGCCTGGCAATTGTCGGCTACGGTGACGTCGCACGCGACGGCCACCGCGCCGTTGCCGGCTTCCCCGGCGGCATCGACCAGCCTGTCGTATCGCCGCGCCAGCAGCGCGACATGTGCGCCTCGCTGGGCAAGCCCTATGCCG
The DNA here is from genome assembly GCF_001667625.1 of Mycobacterium sp. E1715. Lineage (NCBI taxonomy): Bacteria > Bacillati > Actinomycetota > Actinomycetes > Mycobacteriales > Mycobacteriaceae > Mycobacterium > Mycobacterium sp. E1715. The sequence goes on along the minus strand of NZ_LZJJ01000552.1, from coordinate 29 downwards.
ATGCATCGTCCGAGTCCGGCGGAGGCACC
>NZ_LZJJ01000551.1:0-12764 GCF_001667625.1 Mycobacterium sp. E1715 | reverse complement strand
GCGACGCCCTGTTGGTCGGCCATCACCACCACCGGGGCCAGCCCCTTGTGCTGCGCGGCGAACTGGCCGAGCGCGTCGTCGATGTGCACCTTGTCGATCCAGTCGCGCGGCGCCCCCGGGTCGCCGGGAATGACCACGAGCACCGGCAATTCGGGCCGCGGCGTCGCCAGGTATGCCGGGGGCAGGTAGATCAGCGCCTCACGCGGGGTGAACCCTCCCGAAGCCGGAATCGACGCCTTCACCACCTTGCCGTCCGTGGGCATGTTCGCCGGCGGCTGCCACAGCTGTTCGAGGGTGCCGCCCGCCGAGGCGCGCACCGCGCTGGCCTGGCTCGGCGTGACCGAGGACAGGTCGCCGACTGGGTGCAGCAGCGGGTTGACCAGCTTGCGTGCGGTGGTGAACGCCGCGTAGTGGATGTTGGCCTGCGCGGCGATCACGACCACCGACCACAGCACGCCCAGCACCATCAGCGCGCGTGCCGGCCAGCCGGACCGACGCATCCTGACGGCCGACAGGCACGACACCAGGGCGGCGAGCCCGCCCCACGCGAACAGAGTCCACGGGATGATGTCGGGGTAGGGATGCCAGCGGTAGTTCACTATGAAATAGCAGGCTGCCGCGACCGCCGCCGCGATAGCCACGCACAGCGGCACCGCCCGTAGCCACCACCGGCGCTCGCGCCGCCACAGCAGCGCGACCACGAGGCCGACCACCGAGACCGCGATCAGCGCCTGCGCCGGGAAGTCGATCAGCGACCAGTCCAAGGGTGACTTCATACCCCTCCGTTTGGCTTCGCACCAGTTCCGCAACCTGTATGCGCCGGCAAGCCGGCCCCCGGTCCGCCGTGGCCGATCCCGTAGTGACTAGCGACGAGCCCAGGAGTAATCGCTGTATATCACGACGTTCGAGCGGTTTTCGGATCTCTGCGAAAAGATTCACCCGCCGCTCTTTTCGCGCGCGAACAACGTTGCGGTGGGCGCTGATGCCTTCAATGTCGCACCGACCGGACGGCGGCGGTTGCTGAGGCCGCCGTCGGCGACGACCGGCGTCAAGACACGCCGATGTGATTTTCGCGATCGGCGTGTGCAACGAAAAGACTTGCGCCCTAGGGGATATCGCCGAGGCGAACGAGTTCGCCGGCGCTGGGCTGCGGCCGGCGTGGCCGCCAACGCGATAGCGACCAGCGGTGGGACGGGCGTTTAGCGGCAATGGATTCAATGTCGGTCACCGCGGGGGTGGGGGCGACCGGATTCACCAACAAGCGTGCGGATTCCTCGACCAGCGCGGTCACGCTGTCGACGACGGGCTTGCCGGCCATCTCGGCGTCGACGACACCGAAGAGCTCATTGCAGTCCAGCAGCAGCGCGTCCACGTCGTCGCCGATCGCGGCGATCGCCCGGAGGAATTGCCCCGGGACGGGGATCGGAGTCCGGGACCGCCGAAGCGATTCGATGAACCGGTCGATGATCTCCTGATCGCACGGGGCCGGCGCCACGACGGTGATGCCCACCTCGGCCAGGCCGCGCTCGTAGGCCGCGGACGACACCATGATGCTCGACGCGAGCAGGCCGACCCGGCGGACGTCGAGCCGTCGCAGCGTCCGAGCCGTCGCCTCGACCATCCCGACGCATGCCGGTGCGCCCGCCGCGCGTTCGATCGTGGTGGCGTTGCATGCGAGGGGCGATCACGTCCGCGCCGCTGCCGGCGAGCGATCGAGACGTCCGTTTCCGGCGATCGGGGATGCTATCCCCCGACTTCGTCAGCCCAGGGCACGCGGCAGGCGTCGCCGGAACTGAAGCCCTGCTCGGTGATCCCCAGCGCGGTGTTCATCCGGGCCCGCATGTTCTCCACGCCGATCTGGTAGGTCAACTCGATCACGCCGGCATCGCCGAACCGGGCGCGCAGGTCGGCGACCTGCTCGTCGGTGACGGCGTGCGGATCGGTGCTCATCGCGTCGGCATAGCGGATCGCGGCGCGCTCGTCGTCGGTGAAAAGTGGTGAGCTGGCGTAGTTGTCGATGTCTTTGAGCCGTTCGATGTCCAGGCCGTCGAGGCGCTGCAGCATGGACCCGAAGTCGACGCACCACGAACAGCCGATGCTGCGCGCGGTCCACAACACCGCCAGCTCACGCACGCCGACCGGCAGCGCCTTGGACGCCCGGTCGATCATCGTCTCGTGCACGGCGCCGGCGACCATCAGCTTGCGGTGGTGGGCCGTCACGGTGAACGGTTCGGGGACCTGGCCGTAGCGCCGCTTGGCGATCCGGTACATCGCGCGGGTCAGCAGGCCGGCGCGCCGGGGGGACAGGGGCTCGATGCGGGTTCTCTGTGTCATACCCCTGAAGACGGGATGGGCCGCCAAAGTGTGACGGACGGAATGCGCCTCGCGTGGCGCCGGAGAGTCGTAGCATGCGGCTAGCCTTTCGACGTCGATGAGCGGTGGTGTGATTGCGAGTCAACGATGACCGCGGTGTCTAGCCGGCGGGCCGATCAGTACGACTGGCTCTCCGGCTACCTCGCTTCGCGAGGCCTCAGCGGCGCCACTCGGGCCGTGATGGCGTTCATTTCGGCATCGATGGTGTTGTGCCTGATCGCCCTGCTGGCCGGCTCGGACGGTCCCCGCGGATCGGTACCGGTGGCGATGATGTGGGTGGCCGTCGCGGGCGGGGTGGCGGGGGTGTTCCTGTGGGCGTGGCGCTGGCCGACTCGCGGCCAGTCCATCGCGTTCGGCCTGACGTGCAACACCGCCAGCGCGCTGGCGTGCCTCGCGCATCCGAACCCGCTGGCCGCGCTGATCGGCTGCATCGCCTTTGCGACCTTCGGCGCCTACATGGCGTTCTTTCACACCACCGGATTGGTGCTGTACAACTTCGCGGTGGCCGCCGCGGTGGGATCCTGGGAGGCGTTGTCGCTCGCGAGATCCGGGCATCCCAGCCTCGCCGGGGTGGATCTGTGGCTGGTGATCGAAGTCAACATCGCGCTACCGCTGGCCATCCGGATCCTGATGCGCGCCTTGACCGGAGATCTGCTGCAGGCCGACCGGGATCCGTTGACCGGCCTGCTGAACAGGCGCGCATTCCAGCACGAGGCGCTCGGGATGATCGTGGCGCGCCGGGGCATCGACTCCCACCTGGTGGTCATGCTGATCGACCTCGACCATTTCAAAGCGATCAACGACAGGCTCGGTCACGCCGCCGGGGACCGGGCGCTCGTTCAAGTCGCCCAGGCCCTGTTGGCCGCTTGCGACGACCAGGCGGTGGTGGCGCGCAGCGGCGGTGAGGAATTCCTGCTGGTCGGCACCGCCAAGACCTGCAACGCCGAATCGTTGGCCACGCAGGTGTGTCGGGTCATCGCCGCGTCGGCCGCGGGGGTGACGGCCAGCATCGGCACCGCCTGCGCCCAGATCGACGACACTGGAGCCGAACCGCAATCGCTGCTGGCCGAGTTGGTCACCGCCGCCGACACCGCGATGTATGAGGCCAAGCGGTTGGGCGGCAACCGAAGCAATCATCACGAGCTGTGCGACCCGCGCAGATGATCAGCGGGTGAACATCAGCGCGCGCTTGACCTCTTGGATCGCCTTGGTGATCTGGATGCCGCGCGGGCAGGCCTCGGTGCAGTTGAACGTGGTGCGGCAGCGCCACACGCCGTCGACCTCGTTGAGGATGTCCAGGCGCTCGGCGGCGGCCTCGTCGCGGCTGTCGAAGATGAACCGGTGCGCGTTGACGATCGCCGCCGGGCCGTAGTAGCTGCCCTCATGCCAGAAGATCGGGCAACTGGTGGTGCAGGCCGCGCACAGGATGCACTTGGTGGTGTCGTCGTAGCGGGCGCGGTCGGTGGGGCTCTGAATGCGTTCGCGCGTAGGGGGATTGCCGCTGGTGACCAGGTAGGGCTTGACGGCGCGGTAGGCGTCGAAGAACGGCTCCATGTTGACCACCAGGTCTTTTTCCACCGGCAGCCCACGGATCGGTTCGACCGTGATGGTGAGTTGCTTGCCCTTCTTCTCGGGCAGCAGGTCGCGCATCAGCACCTTGCAGGCCAGCCGGTTGACGCCGTTGATGCGCATGGCGTCCGAACCGCACACGCCGTGGGCGCAGGAGCGCCGGAAGGTGAGCGTCCCGTCCAGGTAGCTCTTGATGTAGATCAACAGGTTCAGCAGCCGGTCGCTGGGCAGGCAGGGCACCCGAAAGCTTTGCCAGCCACCGGTTTCCGCGAAGGCGTCGGGGTTGTCGGGGTTGAACCGGGCGATCTTCACGGTCACCAGGACCGCGCCATCGGGGATCGGCGGTAGTGGCGGCTCGGGTCCCCGCTCGATGTCTGCCTCGACCGTGTCGGTCATCAGTACTTCCGTTCCTTCGGTTCGTAGCGGGTCTGCACGACGGGCTTGAAGTCCAGCGCGATGTCGCTCAGCAGGTCGCTGCCCTGCTTGTAGGCCATGGTGTGGCGCATGTAGTTCACGTCGTCGCGGTTCGGGTAGTCCTCCCGGGCGTGCCCGCCGCGGGACTCCTTGCGGTTCAGCGCGCCGACCACGGTGACCTCGGCCAGCTCCAGCAGGAAGCCCAGTTCGATGGCCTCCAGCAGGTCGCTATTGAACCGCTTTCCCTTGTCGTGCACCGTGATTCGCGAGTACCGCTCCTTGAGCGCGTGGATGTCGGTCAGCGCCTGCTTGAGCGTCTCCTCGGTGCGGAACACGGCGGCGTTGTTGTCCATCGACTGCTGCAGCGCGCCGCGGATGTCGGCCACCCGCTCGTTGCCGTGCTCGCTCAAGATGTCACCGACCCAGCCGACGACCATCGCCTCCGGGTTGGGCGGCATGTCGACGAAGTCGTGCCCGTCGGCGTAGTCCGCGGCGGCTATCCCGGCCCGACGGCCGAACACGTTGATGTCCAACAGCGAATTGGTGCCCAGCCGGTTGGCGCCGTGCACCGACACACACGCGCACTCGCCGGCCGCGTACAGGCCCGGCACCGTGGACGTGTTGTCCCGCAACACCTGTCCGGTGACGGTGGTGGGGATGCCGCCCATGACGTAGTGACACGTCGGGTATACGGGGACCAGCTCGTGCACCGGGTCGACGCCCAGGTAGGTGCGGGCGAACTCGGTGATGTCGGGCAGCTTGGCCTCGAGCACGTCCTCGCCGAGGTGGCGCACGTCGATGTAGACGTAGTCCTTGTGCGGGCCGGCGCCGCGGCCCTCCAGCACCTCCAAAACCATTGAGCGGGCGACGATGTCGCGGGGCGCCAGGTCGACGATGGTCGGCGCGTAGCGCTCCATGAAGCGCTCGCCCTCGCCGTTGAGCAGTCGCCCGCCCTCGCCGCGCACCGCCTCGGAGATCAGGATGCCCAGCCCCGCCAGGCCGGTGGGATGGAACTGGTGAAACTCCATGTCCTCCAACGGAAGTCCCTTGCGGAACACGATGCCGATGCCGTCGCCGGTGAGCGTGTGCGCGTTGGAGGTGGTCTTGTACATCCGGCCCGAGCCGCCGGTCGCCAGCACCACGGCCTTGGCGTGGAAGACGTGGATCTCACCGGTGGCCAGCTCGTAGGCCACCACGCCGGTGGCGACTGGGCCGCTCGGCGTCTGCGTCAGAACCAGGTCCAGGGCGTAGAACTCGTTGAAGAACTGCACGTCGTGCTTGACGCAGTTCTGGTAGAGGGTCTGCAAGATCATGTGGCCGGTGCGGTCGGCGGCGTAGCACGCCCGGCGCACCGGGGCCTTGCCGTGTTCGCGGGTGTGCCCGCCGAACCGGCGCTGGTCGATGCGGCCTTCGGGGGTGCGGTTGAACGGCATCCCCATCTTCTCCAGGTCGAGCACCGCGTCGATGGCTTCCTTGCACATGATCTCCACCGCGTCCTGGTCGGCGAGATAGTCGCCGCCCTTGACGGTGTCGAAGGTGTGCCATTCCCAGTTGTCGTCCTCGACGTTGGCCAGCGCCGCGCACATCCCGCCCTGGGCGGCGCCGGTGTGGCTGCGGGTGGGATAGAGCTTGGTGAGCACCGCGGTCCGGACGCGCGGACCCGCCTCCACCGCGGCGCGCATGCCGGCACCGCCGGCGCCGACGATCACCACGTCGTATCGGTGTTGCTGGATCACGGCGTCACGCTCCGATATTCGGGTCGAATGTCACCAGCACGTAGGTGCCCAGCACCAACGTGAACCCCATCGACAACAGCAACAGGCTGTTCAGCCAGAACCGGGTGCGGTCGCTGCGGCTGTAGTCGTCGATGATGGTGCGCAGGCCGTTGCCGCCGTGCAGCTGCGCCAGCCACAGCAGCGCCAAATCCCAGAACTGCCAGAACGGCGAGGCCCAGCGCTGCGCCACGTAGTTGAAGTCGATGCGGTAAACGCCGTTGTCCCACATCAGCATGATGAACAGGTGCCCGACGGCCAGGACGATCAGCGCGACGCCGGAGAACCGCATGAACAGCCAGGCGAACTTCTCGAAGTTGGGGATGCCCGCGCGGCGCCGCGGCGAGCGCGGGTTGTCGAGGCTGGCCGGCCGGTCGTGGCTGCGCTGGCGGACCGGGGCCACCTGGCCGCGGCCCAGCTGCAGGTCGGGGGAGCTCATCGCAGGTGCTCCCAGATGTGAATGCCCGTCACCACACCGGCCGGAACCATCAGCAGCAGGAAGACGATTCCGACGATCCAGAACATCAACCTCTGGTAGCGGGGGCCCTCCGACCAGAAGTCGATCAGGATGACGCGGATCCCGTTCAGCCCGTGGAAGAGGACGGCGGCCACCAGCCCGTACTCCATCAGGCCGACGACCGGGGTCTGGTAGTCGTGGATCACCGCGTTGTAGGTCTGCGGGCTCACCCGCAGCATCGCGGCGTCCAGCACGTGGACGAACAGGAAGAAGAAGATCGTCGCGCCGCTGATGCGGTGCAGCACCCACGACCACATGCCCGGGTCGCCCCGATACAGGGTGCGGGGTGGTCGCCGCCTGCGCGAGGGTGCAGATTGTGCCGCCGGATCCGCGGTTGTCGCCTGTGTGGTCACCGGAGTCCTCACCGCCTTCTGACATCGACCCAGTTCAGCCTAACCCCGCGCGGGGACGACCCGCGCCGAGCGGTGCGCCGGGCGAACTCGCCCGTCAGGGTTAGGGTGACAGTCTTGGGTGGCAAGAGCTGAGCGGGGTCGGGTATGCCTGATGTCGATTGGAAAGCGCTGCGCCGCATGGCAATCGGTGCCGCGGCGGGGGCCTACGCGCCCTATTCGCGGTTCCCGGTGGGGGCGGCCGCGCTGGTGGACGACGGGCGGGTCGTCACCGGCTGCAATGTGGAGAACGTCTCATATGGCCTTGGTCTCTGTGCCGAATGCGGTGTGGTGTCCGCCCTACACGCGACGGGTGGCGGCCGGCTGGTCGCGCTGGCCTGCGTCGACGGCCGAGGGGCCGCGCTGATGCCCTGCGGGCGGTGCCGCCAGCTGCTCCTCGAGCACGGCGGCCCCGAGCTGCTGATCGACCACCCGGCCGGGCCCCGCCGCCTCGGCGAGCTGCTGCCCGACGCCTTCGACGCCGACCTGCCGCGGGAACCCCGTTGACCGACCACGCATTCGACGCGCCGACGGTGATCCGAACCAAGCGCGACGGCGGCCGGCTGTCCGATGCCGCCATCGCGTGGGTCGTCGACGCCTACACCCACGGCCGGGTGGCCGAGGAACAGATGTCGGCGCTGCTGATGGCGATCTTCCTGCGCGGCATGGACCGCGGCGAGACCGCCCGCTGGACCGCGGCCATGCTGGCCTCCGGCCCGCGGCTGGACTTCCGCGACCTGCCGATGCCCACCGTCGACAAGCACTCCACCGGCGGCGTGGGGGACAAGATCACCCTGCCCCTGGTGGCCGTCGTCGCCGCCTGCGGTGCGGCAGTGCCCCAGGCGTCGGGGCGCGGGCTCGGGCACACCGGCGGCACCCTGGACAAGCTCGAGGCGATCGCCGGGTTCACCCCCGTGCTGTCCAACCGGCGGGTGCGCGCGCAACTGCTCGACGTCGGCGCGGCCATCTTCGCCGCCGGCGAGCTGGCCCCGGCCGACGCCAAGCTGTACGCGCTGCGCGACGTCACCGCGACCGTCGAGTCGCTGCCCCTGATCGCCAGCTCGGTGATGAGCAAGAAGCTGGCCGAGGGGACCGGCGCCCTGGTGCTCGACGTGAAGGTGGGCTCCGGAGCCCTGCTGCGTTCTCCGGACCGGTGCCGCGAGCTGGCCCACACCATGGTGGAGCTGGGCGCGGCGCACGACGTGCCGACCCGCGCGCTGCTGACCGATATGAACACCCCGCTGGGCGCGACCGTCGGCAACGCCCTCGAGGTCGCCGAGGCGCTGGACGTGCTGGCCGGCGGCGGGCCGCCCGACGTGGTCGAGCTGACGGTGCGCCTGGCCGGCGAGATGCTCGAGCTGGCCGGGCTCGACGGCCGCGACCCCGCCGCGACGCTGCGCGACGGCACCGCGATGGACCGATTCCGCCGGCTCGTCGCGGCTCAGGGCGGGGATCTGTCGGTTCCGTTGCCGATCGGTGCGCATTCCGAGACCGTGGCCGCGGGGCGGGGCGGCACAATGGGCGATATCGACGCGATGGCAGTGGGGCAGGCGGCTTGGCGGCTCGGTGCGGGCAGATCCCGTCCGGGCGAACGGGTGCAGGCCGGCGCCGGCATCCGGATCCATCGCCGCCCCGGCGACCCCGTGGCGCCCGGCGCGCCGCTGTTCACCCTCTATACCGACACCCCGGAGCGCTTCGGCGCCGCGCTGTCCGAATTGGACGGCGGCTACCGAGTCGGCGACTCGGCGCCCGATCCGCGGCCGTTGGTCATCGATCGGATCCTGACGTGACAACACCGCTGGGCCTCGAGCAGATCAAGCGGGCGCCCAAGGCGCTGCTGCACGATCACCTCGACGGGGGACTGCGCCCGTCGACCGTGGTCGAAATCGCCGGCCAGACCGGCTACGACGGGCTGCCCACCACCGACGTCGACGAGCTGGCCACCTGGTTTCGCACCCGGTCGCACAGCGGCTCGCTGGAGCGCTACCTGGAGCCCTTCTCGCACACCGTGGCGGTCATGCAGACGGCCGACGCGCTGCATCGTGTCGCCTACGAGTGCGTCGAAGATTTGGCCGCCGATTCGGTGGTGTACGCCGAGATCCGGTTCGCGCCGGAACTACACATCGACCGGGGCCTGTCGTTCGACGAGATCGTGGACGCCGTGCTGGCCGGTTTCGCCGACGGCGAGCAGGCCTGCGCCGCCGCGGGCCGGCCGATCGTGGTGCGGCTGCTGGTCACCGCCATGCGGCACGCCGCGGTGTCCCGGGAGATCGCCGAGCTGGCAATCCGGTTCCGGGACAAGGGTGTTGTGGGGTTCGACATCGCCGGGGCCGAGGCGGGCAACCCGCCGACGCGGCACCTGGACGCCTTCGAGTACATGCGAGACCACAACGCGCGCTTCACCATTCACGCGGGCGAGGCCTTCGGGCTGCCGTCGATCCACGAGGCGATCGCGTTCTGCGGCGCCGACCGCCTTGGCCACGGGGTGCGTATCGTCGACGACATCGAGGTCCTAGAAGACGGTCGCGTCCGGCTGGGCCAGCAGGCGGCCATCCTGCGGGACAAGCGGATTCCGTTGGAGCTGTGCCCGAGTTCCAACGTGCAGACCGGCGCCGTGAAGAGCATCGCGGACCACCCGTTCGACCTGTTGGCCCGCACCCGGTTCCGGGTGACCGTCAACACCGACAACCGCCTGATGAGCGATACCACGATGAGCCTCGAAATGTGGCGTTTGGTCGAGGCTTTCGGCTACGGCTGGAGCGACCTCGAGCGGTTCACCATCAACGCGATGAAGTCGGCGTTCCTTCCTTTCGACGAGCGGCTGGCGATCATCGACGACGTGATCAAGCCGCGCTACGCGGTGCTGATAGCAGGCTGACGCCGCCCGCCCGAAATCCGGGTGAGCGGCGCAGCTTTCGGCCGACCGGTTAACGGGTCAGCCGGGTGCCGGTGCGGCGACCGGTCAGCGCTTCGTACAGCGCGATCAGGACGATGGCGGCGCCCACCCCGACGAAGAACGGAACCCAGGCCACCCCGCCGTTGGCGTTGTGGTAACCGAATTGGCTGGCGGCCCATGAGCCGATCAGGCCGCCGACCGCGCCGAGCACGACCGTCATGATCATGCCTACGTTCTGCTTGCCCGGCATCACGAGGCGCGCGACCAAACCGATGATCGCGCCCACGATGAGGGCGAGGATTATGGATGTGATCACTTCGAGCTCCTGTCGTAGCGGCGCCCGGGGTGGGCACCATCTTCGACGGGACTTCCCCGAATCAGGCGACTTCTAACACAATTCGCCTGAGCTCAAATCAGATCGGAAGCCAGCCCGATGGCGCGCACCGTGCTGGCCAGGTGGGTCTGCACCGCGCGCGACGCTCGCGGGCCGTCACCGTCGCGCAGTGCCTCGGCGATCTCGCGGTGCTCGTCGATGATGGTCGTGACCCGGTCCGGATCGCGGAGCGCCGATTCGCCGATCATCCGCATCTGCCGGTCCCGCAGCGACGCGTGGAAACCCGCCAGAATGGCGTTCCCCGATTCGGCCAGGGTGATGGCGTGGAAGGCGCGGTCGGCATCGAGGAAGTCGGGCCAATCGGAGCGGTCGGCGGCGGCGCGCTGCCGCCGAAGCTCGCCGGAGAGCCGATCGAAAATCGCGGCGCACGAGGCGGTCCCGCGGCCGACCACCTTGGTCGCCGCGAACTGCTCCAGGACCAGCCGGGCCTCCATCACCGACCGGACCTCGTCCGGGGACACCGGGACGACCAGGGCGCCCCGCTGCGGGTACAGCCGCAGCAGCCCCTCGGCCTCCAGCCGCAGGAACGCCTCGCGCACCGGCGTGCGCGACATTCCGAGCGCCGTGGCGACGTCGCCCTCGCTGATCAGCTCCCCGCCCGGGAACGCGCCGGTGAGCACCTGCGTCTTGACGTAGTCCAGTGCGCGGTCCTTGGCCGTGGCCGGCCGCGGGTCGATCGGTGCCATCCAGCCTTCCGGTAGCTAAGTCGTATCCCAGCAGTGTGGTGACGGTACACCACCGAAACCCTTGACAGGGCGACAACTGAGATACAAGATAGATACGAAAGAAACATGAGACGCATCGAAGAAGCCCGCGAGCAGGCCGAAGGAGCCGCGAAAATGCCCGTCACCGAACAATCCGTGACCCCGAACCTGGATCCGACGATCCCGGCGCCGATGATCAACGTCGCCGAATACGGCTTCGAAGGTCGTTTCCAGGACTGGGCCTCCGACGCGGAGTACTTCGAGTACTCGAAGGCCGCCAACCCGATCGGCTCGGGCCACGTCCCGCAGGTGCCGGTTACCCGGTTCGATGCGGATACCTACACCGATCAGCCGACCGGTGTGATCCCGCTGGATCTGTCCAAGGAGCTGGGCATCGACACCGGCGCCGCGACCAGCCCCGCGCTGCTGGCCAACTTCGTGCGCATCCGTCCGGGCGAGCAGGTCGATACGAGCCCCAACGCCACCTCGCAGCTTTACTACGTGCTGTACGGGCGGGGCTTCGCCGCGGTCAACGGGCAACTGGTGCAGTGGGAGAAGGGGGACTTCCTGACGTTGTCCGCCGGCACCCACTCGGTCTTCTACGCGGCCACCGACACGGCCATGTACTGGGTGCACGACGAGCCGCTGATGCGCTACCTGGGCGCCGACGCCACCCGGCCGCGGTTCCGCGCCACCAAGTTCCGCCGCTCGGACGCCGTCGCGAAGCTGGAGGAGATCGCGTCACGCCCGGGCGCCAACGAGAAGAGCCGGGTCAGCGTGCTGCTGGCCAACACCAACCAGGAGCAGACGCTGACCATCACCCACGTGCTGTGGGCGATGTTCGGCGTCCTGCCGCCGAACCAGGTGCAGCGCCCGCACCGGCACCAGTCGGTGGCCCTGGACCTGATCCTCGACGCGCCGGCCAGCGGCTGCTACACCCTGCTGGGCACCCGCCTCGACGAGCACGGCGACATCGTCGACCCCACCCGGGTGGACTGGCGCGCCGGCTGCGCCTTCACCACGCCGCCGGGCATGTGGCACGCCCACTACAACGAGACCGGACAGGCCGCACACCTGATCCCGATCCAGGACGCCGGGCTGCAGACCCATCTCCGCAGCCTGGACATCAAGTTCACGCAGCGCCGCGACCTCGTCGCCGGCTGACCCGCGGGAGAGTGCACGGGGCCTACCGGGCGCATAGTGTGGCTGCACATGAAGTTGCCCCTGCTGGGCCCCGTGTCGGTCACCGGCTTTCAGAACGCGTGGTTCTTCCTGTTCCTGCTGGCCGTTCTGCTGGTCCTGGGCATCTACGTCGTGCTGCAGTTCGCCCGCCGCCGCCGCGTCCTGCGGTTCGCCAACATGGAGGTGCTGGAGCGGGTCGCGCCGGCGCGCCCCAGCCGCTGGCGGCACGTGCCGACGATCCTGTTGGCCACGTCGCTGGTGCTGCTGACCACCGCGATGGCCGGGCCGACGTCCGACGTCCGGATCCCGCTCAACCGGGCTGTCGTGGTGCTGGTGATCGATGTCTCGGAGTCCATGGCCTCCACCGACGTCCCGCCGAACCGGCTCAAGGCCGCCGAGGAGGCGGCCGGCCAGTTCGCCAGTCAGCTCACGCCGGGCATCAACCTGGGCCTGGTCGGCTTCGCCGGCACGCCATACCTGCTGGTGTCGCCCACCCCGCAGCACCAGGCGACGATCGACGCGCTCAAGAAGCTCGACTTCGCCGACAGCACGGC
>NZ_LZJJ01000550.1:0-966 GCF_001667625.1 Mycobacterium sp. E1715 | reverse complement strand
GCGCTGCACCAGGCTTTTCAGCTGGGTGTATTCGGGCCCCATCCGGGCCCGCACCTTGATCCACGGCGGCTTGCGCTCGATCGGGGTTTGCGCATTGCGGACCTCCAGGCGCAAGAGCTTGCGGCCTTCGGGTGCGACAGTCACATCGCTGATGCTACGCGCGTGCCGGGGTGTTCCCGGACCGGCAGGACCCCGTCGAGGGCGTCGCAGACGGCGTTTGCGACGGCCGCGCGGACGTCGCCGACAGCCACCGGGCGCCGCAACTCGGCCGACAGCGAGGTCACGTCGGCGTCGGTGATGCCGCACGGCACGATCGTGCCGAACGCGTCGAGGTCGCAGTCACAGTTGAGCGCGAAACCGTGCAGGGTGGTCGCCCGCGAGACCCGCACACCGATGGCGCCGACCTTGCGGTCGGGCCGCCCGGCACCGCCCGGCACCCACACCCCGGACCGGCCGTGCACCCGGCACGTCTCCAAGCCCAGGTCGCCGCACACCTTGATCAGCGCCTCCTCGAGGCGCCGCACGTAATTCACCACGTCGAGCGGCTCGCTCAGGCCGATGATCGGATAGCCGACCAGCTGCCCCGGGCCGTGCCAGGTGATCTTGCCGCCCCGGTCGGTGTCGACTACGGGCGTGCCGTTCACCGGTCGTTCGTGCGGCTCGGTGCGCCGTCCCGCGGTGTAGACCGGCGGGTGCTCGAGCAGCAGCAGCGTGTCGCCGCCGCCGGCGACCCGGGCGTCGGCCAGCTCGCGCTGCAACTGCCAGGCCGTGCGGTATTCGACGGTTCCGAGCTGGCGGACGTCGATCGCGGCCCGGCTGGACCGGATGGAATCGATCACGTTCGCGACGCTACTCGCCGGGCAGGCAGGCCGCGACGCCGCGTCAGCCACGATCGCCGCTAGCCCGATGGCGGCGACCCGCTTCGCCCGGCTGCGCCGCGCTTGCGATCGCCGCTAGCCCGATGGC
>NZ_LZJJ01000549.1:0-1014 GCF_001667625.1 Mycobacterium sp. E1715 | reverse complement strand
TCGTCGGTCATCGACTCCAGCAGCTCTTTGCGCTCGGCGGGGTCGACGCGGCCTGCCGTCACCAGCGAGTCGATCAGGATTTTGATGTTGACCTCGTGGTCCGAGCAGTCCACCCCGGCGGAGTTGTCCATGGCGTCGGTGTTGATCCGCCCGCCCGACAGATCGAATTCGACGCGGCCAAGGGCGGTCACCCCCAGGTTCCCGCCTTCCCCGATCACCTTGGCGCGCACCTGGCTCGCGTTGACCCGCACGGGATCGTTGGCGCGGTCGCCGACGTCGGCGTCGGACTCCGACTCGGCCTTGATGTAGGTGCCGATGCCCCCGTTGAACAGCAGGTCGACCGGCGCCTGCAGGATCGCCTTGATCAGGTTCGGCGGCGTCATTTCGGTGACCTCGCCGTCGATGCCCAGCGCGTCGCGCACCTGCGAGCTGACCGGGATGGATTTGTGCTCGCGGCTGTACACCCCGCCGCCCTCACTGATCAGCGACTTGTCGTAGTCGTCCCAGCTGGATCGCGGCAGGTCGAACATCCGCCGGCGCTCCTCCCACGAGGCCGCGGGGTCGGGGTCGGGGTCGAGAAAGACGTGCCGGTGATCGAAGGCCGCGATCAGCCTGATGTGTCTGGACAGCAGCATGCCGTTGCCGAACACGTCGCCGCTCATGTCGCCCACGCCCACCACCGTGAAGTCCTCGGACTGGGTGTCGACGCCCATCTCCCGGAAGTGTCGCTTGACGGCCTCCCACGCGCCTTTGGCCGTGATGCCCATGGCCTTGTGGTCATAGCCCACCGATCCGCCGGATGCGAACGCATCACCCAACCAGAATCCGTAGGACTTCGCGACGTCGTTGGCGATGTCGGAGAAGGTGGCGGTGCCCTTGTCCGCGGCCACCACCAGGTAAGCGTCGTCGCCGTCGCGCCGGATCACCCCGGGCGGCGGGCTGACCTTCTTCGTTTTGTGGTCGACGTTGTCGGTGACGTCGAGGAGCCCGGAGATGAACAGCTGATAGCAGGCG
>NZ_LZJJ01000548.1:0-762 GCF_001667625.1 Mycobacterium sp. E1715 | reverse complement strand
AATCGCAATCCATCTACGACGTTTCGGACGAGTTTTTTGCCCTGTTCCTAGATCCGACAATGGGCTATACGTGCGCTTATTTCGAACGCGAGGGCATGACCCTGGAAGAGGCGCAGAATGCGAAGTTCGATCTGGCGCTGGGCAAGTTGAATCTCGAGCCGGGGATGACGCTACTCGACATCGGTTGCGGCTGGGGAGGAGCGCTGCACCGGGCGATCGAGAAATATGACGTCAACGTGATCGGGATCACGCTGAGTCGCAACCAGTTTGCCTACAGTAAGGCCAAAATGGCCGCCATCCCCACCGACCGCTCCGTCGAAGTCCGGTTGCAGGGCTGGGAGGAATTCGACGACAAGGTCGACCGAATCGTCAGCATCGGCGCCTTCGAGGCGTTCAAGGCCGACCGGTGGCCGGCCTTTTTTGAACGTGCCCACCACATCCTGCCCGACGACGGAATCATGTTGCTGCACACCATCGTTCGCCCCTCCTTCAAGGAGGCCAGGGCGCGGGGCATGACGCTGACGCACGAGATCGTGCACTTCTCGCAGTTCATCCTCACCGAGATCTTCCCGGGGGGCTGGCTCCCGACCCCGCAGACCGTCGGGGAGTACGCCGTAACGGCCGGCTTCGAGCTGACCCGGGTGCACTCACTGCAGCTGCACTACGCGCGCACCCTGGAGACGTGGGCGGCCGCCCTCGAGGCGAACCGCGACGAGGCCATCGCCATCCAGTCGCAGGAGGTCTACGACCGCTACATGAAGT
>NZ_LZJJ01000547.1:0-762 GCF_001667625.1 Mycobacterium sp. E1715 | reverse complement strand
TTTACCGGCTGCTGCAGAAGACCGCCTCTTTCCCCGGCGGGTGGCTCACGGCCACCGTCCTTTTCATCATGCTGGCAATCGCGTTGGCGGTCGCGATCCACGTCGCGCGGCGCACGATGCGCACCAACCGCGGCGGTGACTATCAGCTGTTCGAGGCCGCGCAGCTCACCGCGGCCCAGCACCGTGCGACGGCCGAAGACTTTGCGGCGCGGGGCGAATGGACCGCAGCGATTCGCCACCGCCTGCGGGCGGTCGCCCGCCAGCTCGAGGAGACGGGTGTGCTGAACCCGGCGCCCGGCCGGACCGCCAACGAACTGGCCGTCGACGCCGGTGCCGCGCTGCCCCACCTTGCCGGCGAATTAGCGCAAGCCGCAACGGCTTTCAACGACGTCACCTACGGTGAGCGACCGGGAACCCAGAGCGCATACCAGATGATCGCCGACCTTGACGAGCACCTGCGCTCCCGCTCGGCGACCGTTCCCGGGGGGCCGGGGCAAACCGCCGCGCCCGACTCGTGGGCGCAGGTGCGGTGATGGCGACCACGGCGGGTCCCCACCCGGCGAGCCCAACGGCGTTGCAGCGCTGGCGATCCTGGCGCTGGGTAATCCTCACGCTGATCGTGCTGGCCGTCATCGCCGGCCTCGATGCCTACCTGACCGCGCCGCGTCCCGGGGCGCGGATGGATCCGGCGTCGACGGCCAGTTCGTTGGCGGTCCGGCCGGGCGCCGGGTTCAGCACACCCGTCTCCTCGAGCTGGCGGGC
>NZ_LZJJ01000546.1:0-3358 GCF_001667625.1 Mycobacterium sp. E1715 | reverse complement strand
CGCCCGGCAGACCGCCGGCCGCGGCCTGGACGGCGTGAGCGTCATCGTGCTGCCCACGGCGGCGTCACCCCAAACCCAGGATGCGGCACCGTGATGCAGATGTGACCAGTGTGGTCAATGTGTCGGATGGGGTTACTGTCGTACCCTGTCGCTTGTGTCATCGGTTTCGCGGCGCGACCTCCTCAGACTGGCGGCCGCGACCCCGGCCTTGGTGGGCCTGGGCGTCGCGGGCGCGTCCATGGGCGCCACACCGGCGTCGGCGTCGCTCGGCACCCTCTTGGACTACGCGGCCGGCGTCATCCCAGCCAGTCAGATCCGGGCCGCCGGTGCCGTGGGCTCGATCAGGTACGTATCGGACCGGCGACCCGGCGGCAACTGGATGCTGGGCAAGCCGATCCAGGTCGCCGAGGCGCGTGACCTCAACAGCAACGGGCTGAAGATCGTCTCCTGTTATCAGTACGGGAAGGGTGACACCGCCGATTGGCTCGGCGGGGCCAGCGCCGGGCTCCAGCACGCGCAGCGCGGGATGCAACTGCACGCCGCCGCCGGCGGCCCCGCCAGCGCACCGATCTACGCCTCCATCGACGACGACCCCTCTTACGACCAGTACAAACAGCTGATCGCGCCCTACCTGCGGTCCTGGGAGTCGGTGATCGGTCATCAGCGCACAGGTGTGTACGCCAATTCGAAGACCATCGACTGGGCGCTGCACGACGGTCTGAGCTCGTACTTCTGGCAGCACAACTGGGGGTCACCCAAGGGATTCGCCCACCCGGCCGCCCATTTGCATCAGGTCGAGATCGACAAACGCAGCGTCGGCGGCGTCGGCGTGGACATCAACGAAATCCTCAAGCCGCAATTCGGCCAGTGGGCCTAGCCGCCGGGTTTCCGTCACCCGCCACCGTCGGGCCGCGAGTCTTAGAGATCCCAGCAAACACTCGTTCGCTCATTTCTGGCGGCGGCGGGCGCGGATGCCGCCCGCGCGACGCGGCCGAGGCGGGATCGACGCGGCTCGACGGCTCGAAATTTTTACATAACGATTACATAACAAAACTGCTTTGATCAGCGCAGTTATAGCTACTCGACCGTAACCACCTGCACGCAGCGGGTTTGTTCGCGGGGCCCGCGCCGCCGATTCAGACCGGTGTTACCCACGACACGGTTACCCATGCGTAGAACTCACCAGTAACCAATCACCACGCGAAACGGGGGTCGATCCTTATGACACTCTTAGTACAGCCGATGCAGTCCGCCGCGCCGCTCCACCCATGCGGACGGCCCGCCGACAACACACCGGTCAGACGGATTTTCGGTCGCGATTCGATGCGGAATCGACGGACTCTCTCGAGTTCCTGTCCCCTTCGGACCGGCTGAAAGCACTGATACGTAAGACGTACATGACGCATTGAGGGAGATAGACGTGACGATCCACGAGCACGACCGGGTGTCCGCCGATCGCGACGGGAAAGGCCCCCACGCACCTGCCGGGGACACCCATGCTCTGGTCGACCGTCTGACGGCAGGCGAGCCGTACGCCGTCGCATTCGGGGGCCAGGGCAGCGCCTGGCTGGAAACCCTGGAAGAACTGGTGTCGTCGGCCGGGATCGAGGCCGACCTGGCAACGCTGGTCGGTGAGGTGGAGCTGCTGCTCGAGCCGGTGGCCAAAGAGCTCGTGGTGGTGCGCCCGATCGGTTTCGAGCCGCTCACCTGGGTGCGGGCGCTCGCGGCCGAGGACCCCGTCCCGTCGGACAAGCACCTGACGTCGGCCGCGGTGTCGATTCCCGGCGTGCTGCTCACTCAGATCGCCGCCGTGCGCGCGCTGGCGCGCCAAGGCATGGATTTGAACGACACCCCGCCGGTGGCCGTCGCGGGGCATTCGCAAGGGGTGCTCGCGGTCGAGGCGCTCAAGGCCGCCGGTACCCGCGACGCCGAACTGCTGGCGATGGCCCAGCTGATCGGTGCGGCCGGGACGCTGGTGGCTCGTCGGCGCGGAATCTCCGTGCTCGGCGACCGCCCACCGATGGTGTCGGTGACCAACGCCGACCCCGAGCGCATCGGCCGCCTGCTCGACGAGTTCGCGCAGGACGTCCGCACCGTGTTGCCGCCGGTGCTGTCGATTCGCAACGGCCGGCGCTCGGTCGTCATCACCGGCACCCCCGAACAGCTGTCCCGGTTCGAGCTGTACTGCCAGCAGATCTCCGAAAAGGAAGAGGCCGAGCGCAAGAACAAGCTTCGCGGTGGGGACGTCTTCGCACCGGTCTTCGACCCGGTGCAGGTGGAGGTCGGCTTCCACACGCCCCGGTTGGCCGACGGCATCGACATCGTCGGCGGCTGGGCCGAAAAGGTGGGGCTCGACGTCGCGCTGGCGCGCGAGCTGACCGAGTCCATCCTGGTGCGCCGCGTCGACTGGGTCGAGGAGATCGGCCGGGTGCACGACGCCGGTGCGCGCTGGATCCTCGA
Organism: Mycobacterium sp. E1715; assembly: GCF_001667625.1. Lineage (NCBI taxonomy): Bacteria > Bacillati > Actinomycetota > Actinomycetes > Mycobacteriales > Mycobacteriaceae > Mycobacterium > Mycobacterium sp. E1715. The sequence continues at coordinate 898 of NZ_LZJJ01000546.1, read as the reverse complement.
CCTGGGGCCCGGTGACATCCTGACCCGGCTGACCGCGCCGGTGATCCGGGGCCTGGGTGTGGGCATCGTGCCCGCCGCGACCCGCGGCGGGCAGCGCAACCTCTTCACCGTCGGGGCCGTCCCCGAGGTGGCGCGGGCGTGGTCGACGTACGCCCCCACGGTGGTGAGCCTTCCCGACGGCCGGGTCAAGCTCTCGACGAAGTTCACCCGGTTGACCGGACGCTCGCCGATCCTGCTCGCGGGCATGACCCCGACGACCGTGGACGCCAAGATCGTCGCCGCCGCGGCCAACGCGGGGCACTGGGCCGAGCTGGCCGGCGGTGGGCAGGTCACCGAGGAGATCTTCGGCGCACGCGTCGATGAGCTCGCAACGCTGCTCGAGCCGGGCCGCACCTATCAGTTCAACGCGTTGTTCCTCGACCCGTACCTATGGAAGCTGCAGGTCGGCGGAAAGCGGTTGGTGCAGAAGGCGCGTCAGTCCGGTGCGGCGATCGATGGCCTCGTCATCAGTGCCGGCATCCCCGACCTCGAGGACGCCGTGGAGCTGATCGAGGAGCTGAACGACGTCGGCATCAGCCACGTCGTGTTCAAGCCCGGCACGGTCGAGCAGATCCGCTCGGTCATCCGGATCGCGACCGAAGTGCCCACCAAGCCGGTGATCATGCACATCGAGGGTGGGCGCGCCGGCGGCCACCACTCCTGGGAAGACCTCGACGACCTGTTGCTGGCAACGTATTCCGAGCTGCGGTCGCGCTCCAACATCACCGTCTGTGTCGGCGGTGGAATCGGCACGCCCGAGCGGGCGGCCGAATACCTGTCCGGGCGCTGGGCGCAGGAGTACGGCTTCCCGCTGATGCCGATCGACGGCATCCTGGTGGGCACCGCGGCGATGTCGGCC
>NZ_LZJJ01000545.1:0-3381 GCF_001667625.1 Mycobacterium sp. E1715 | reverse complement strand
AGCCAGTCGACGTACTCGTCGATGCCGATGCCGTCGTCGTGCGGGTTCATCACGTGATACGTCTCGAACCCTTCGACGGTCCGGCCACCGAGCGTGGTGATCGCGTCGGCGACGAACTCCACCGGCAGCGCGTCGAAGTGCGAACGGCGCCGGTTGCCCTCGGCGTCCAGCTGGTAGAACGACCGCGGCGCGACGCCGGTGGCCACCAGGCTCAGCACCATCCGGGTGAACATGTCCGACAGGTTGAGTTGGCCGGCGTAGCTGGTGTCGGCGAGGATCATGTCGCAGCGGAACACCGAGATCGGCAGCCCGCACAGGTCGTTGGCCTCGCGCAGCAGCACCTCGCCGGCCCACTTGCTGTTCCCGTAGCCGTTGGAGTAGCCGCCGTCGATGGTCCGGGTCGGGCTGATGACGCGGATGTCGGCGTCTTCGGTGAACGCCGCCGGTTCCACCCCGTCCCCGACGTTCGCCGTCGAGACGTAGGAGTACGGCTTGAGCTTGCCGGTGAGGGCCAGCCGGATCAGCTCGGCGGTGCCGACGACGTTGGGGCCGAACAGCTCGCTGTAGGGCAGCGCGCCGTTGACCAGGGCGGCCGAGTCGACGATCAGGTCGACGGTGTCGGCGAGCCGCCGCCAGATGTGTTCGTCGAGACCAAGATTCGTCGCACCCTTGTCACCGGCGATCACCTCGAGGCGGTCTGCCGCCAATCGGTGGAAGTGGCTCTGCAGCTTCGGGTCACCGCTGTCGAACGTCTTCTCCAGCCGCAGGCGCGCCTCCTCGTCGGAGCCGCCCCGCACCAAGCAGATCAGCTTGCCGCCCACCAACTCGAGCTGCTCGAGCCACTGCAGCGCCAGATAACGCCCCAGGAACCCCGTCGCCCCCGTCAACAGGACCGTCCGCACCTGCGAGCTCGGCCCCGGCAGCGCGGGCGCGGCGCTCAGCGTCGCGGCATCGATGAACCTGTCCAGGGTCAGATCGCTGGCGTAGACCTGCGTGGCATCAGGTCCGTGCACCGAGGCGAAGCCGGGGCCGTATTGGTCGGCGTGCCGGTCCAATTGCTGACTCAGGTTCCGCACCGACGGCGCGTCGAAGACGGCGCGCACCGGCAGATGGACACCCAGGGTGGTGTGGATGGCGGCGACCAGGCGCATCGCCGACAACGAGTCACCGCCGAGGTCGAAGAACGATTCCTCGACCCCTACCCGGTCCGCCCCCAGGACTTCGGCGTAGATGTCGGCCAGCGTCTCCTCGACCGGAGTGGCCGGCGGGCGGTAGCGATCACCGTCGGCGTAGGTCGGTGCCGGCAGCGCGCGCGCGTCGAGTTTGCCGTTCACCGTCAACGGCAGCGTGTCCAGCACCACCACCGCCGCCGGGACCATGTAGGCGGGCAGCCGATCGGCGAGCGCCGCGCGCAGCGTGGCCGGGTCGGCCGCGCCCGTGACGTACCCCACCAGCCGCTTGTCCCCCGCGCGGTCCTCGCGGGCGATCACGGCCGCCTGCTCCACCCCGTCCGATGCGGCCAGGGCCGCCCGCACCTCGCCGAGTTCGACGCGGTGCCCGCGGATCTTGACCTGTTCGTCCGCGCGGCCCAGGTACCGCAGCTGCCCGTCCGGGCCCCAACACACCAGATCCCCGGTGCGATACATCCGGGTGCCGGGTGCCCCGAACGGGCACGCCACGAACCGTGACGCGGTCAGACCCGCCCGGCGCACGTATCCGTACGTCACCCCCGCGCCGGCGACGTACAGCTCGCCGACGACACCGGCGGGCGCTTCGCGCAACCGCCCGTCGAGCACGAACAGTGCCGCCGCCGGCACCGGCGAGCCGATCGGCGGGGTTCCCGACTCGGACGCCAGCGGCGCGCTGATCGCCACGCACATCGTGGTCTCGGTCGGGCCGTAGACGTTGAGCATCGTCCGCCCCGGCGCCCACCGGTCCACCACCTCTTCCGGGCACGCCTCACCGGCCACCACCAGGGCGGCCGAGTCCAGCTCGTCGAGCGGGAGCATCGCCGCCTCCGACGGCGTCTGGGTGAGCACGCCGACCCGTTCGGCGCTCAGCAAAGCGTGCAGGTCTTTCGGGGACCGGGCGGTCGCGTCGGGCACCACCAGCACCCGGCCGCCGTGCAGCAGCGCACCGAAGATCTCCCACACCGACACGTCGAAGACCAGCGAATGGCTCTGCGCCCACACCGCGGCCACCGGCAGGGGCGCGTCGAGGGGGGCGAACAGCTGCGTGACGTTGCGGTGGGCCACGGCCACGCCCTTGGGAGTTCCCGTGGTTCCGGACGTGTAGATGATGTAGGCGATGTCGTCGGCCGTCGGTGCCGCGGGCAACGCGCCACCGGGCTGGGCGCCCAGAGCGGCGTCGTGAACGTCGACGACGGCGAATTCGAACCCGTCCAGCCGCGACCGGAGGTCGGCGGTCGTCAGCGTGGCGGCCGGGGCGGCGTCGGTGAGGATGAACTCGATCCGCGCCGCCGGCAGCGCCGGATCGATCGGCAGGTAGGCCGCCCCGGTCTTGAGCACCGCGAGGATCGCCACGATCGCGTCCGCCGAGCGGTCCATCAGCAGCCCGACGCAATCGCCCGCACCGACCCCGCGCCCTACGAGCAAGTGCGCCAACCGGTTTGCGGCCCGGTCGAGTTGCCGGTAGGTCATCGAGCGGTCCCCGCAGCTGACGGCCGCAGCGCCCGAGTCGCGGGCGACCTGCGCGGCGAACACCTCCAGGATGGACGGCGGGGTCGGCGGTCGGTGCGACACCGCGCGGTTACCCCATTCGTTTAGGCGGGCGCGCTCGTCGGCATCGAGCATGTCGATCGACGACAACGGACGGCCGGGGTCGGCGGTCACGGCCACCAACACCTGGTAGAGGCGCTTGATCAGCGCTTCGATGGTGTCGGCGTCGAACACGTCGGTGCGGAACTCGACCTGGCCGCCGATTCCGGCGGCTTCGCCGGTGTCGTCCCAGTGCTCGCCCAGCGAGAAGGTCATATCCATGCGCGCGGTGTGGGTGTCCACGGGCAACGGGGCGACCCGTAGATCGCCAAGGGTCAGTTCGGCGGGGTCGTTGTTCTGCCATGCCAACATCACCTGCACCAGCGGGTGATGGCTCAGGCTGCGGGCCGGGCGAAGCCGCTCCACCAGCACCTCGAAGGGCACATCCTGGTGCTCGTAGGCGGCCAGGCTGCGCTGCCGCACCTGGGACAACAGCTCGGCCACCGTCGGATCGCCGGCCAGATCGACCCGCAGCACCAGCGTGTTGACGAAGAAGCCCACCACGTCGTCGAGCAGCGGGTCGCGCCGGCCGGCGATCGGGAAGCCCACGGCCACCTCGCTGCTTCCGCTCATGGTCGACAACAGCACCGCCAGCGCGGCCTGG
>NZ_LZJJ01000544.1:0-513 GCF_001667625.1 Mycobacterium sp. E1715 | reverse complement strand
AGGCTGCCGCTCGTCATGTCGGCGGCGCGGGCGATTTCGCGAATCGTGGTGCGGGAGTAGCCCATCTCGGCCACAGTGCGCATCGCCGCGGTGATGATGCGCGTGCGGGTCTGTTCGCCGTCGGCGCCCACCGGGCGCCCCAATCGCGAGGGCCGGGCGCTCATGCGGGACGGCACGCGCCGCCGTCCCGTCCCTCACGCACCGCGCACCTCCGCACGAACCCCGAATAAATCGATCACTCGATTATATTCGACACTGTCAGGCGCCGAGAGCCTGCGGACGGGACGCGCGAGTGCGGAGAACACGGTGACGCGGGCGCAGCGGGGACGCCCCGTCGGCGCCAGCGGTGAGGAGACCCGCCAGCGGATCATCGTGGCCACCATGCGCTGTGTGGCGACGGTGGGCTACTCGCGAGCCACGATTCGCGAGATTGCCCGCGCCGCCGACATGACGAGCGGCAGCCTGTACCACTACTTCCCGAACAAGTCCGAATTGCTGGGCGCGGCCGTCGAG
>NZ_LZJJ01000543.1:0-10985 GCF_001667625.1 Mycobacterium sp. E1715 | reverse complement strand
CTTTTTGGCCGCGCGCGGTGAGGTCTACGCGACCATGGCGGTGACGTTCCTCTTCGGCGGGGTGGACATGATCGTGGGGTCCAAGGTGGTGTTCCTGGTGATCTGGATGGGCGCCGCCACGTCGAAGCTCAACAAGCACTTCCCGTTCGTGATCTCCACGATGATGTCCAACAACCCGCTGGTGCGGCCCCGCTGGCTGAAGCGGCAGTTCTTCGAGAGGTTCCCGGACGACCTGCGGCCCGGCCGGCTGTCGCGATGGCTGGCGCACCTCAGCACCGCCATCGAGATGCTGGTGCCGTTGCCGTTGTTCTTCTGCCACAGCGGCTGGCCCATCACGATCGCCGCGATCGTCATGGTCTGCTTCCACCTCGGGATCCTGGTGTCGATCCCCATGGGCGTGCCGCTGGAGTGGAACGTCTTCATGATCTTCGGGGTGCTGTCGTTGTTCGTGGCGCACGCCCGCCTGGGCCTGCGCGACCTGCGACACCCCGTGGTGGTGGCGATACTGTTCGTCGTCATCGCGGGAATCGTCCTGCTCGGCAACATGTTTCCCCGCAAGATCTCGTTTCTGCCGGGGATGCGGTACTACGCCGGGAACTGGGACACCACGCTGTGGTGCATCAAGGGATCGGCGAGCGACAAGATCGCCAGGGGCATCGTCGCGATCGCCAGCATGCCGCAGGCGCAGCTGGAGCGGTTCTACGGCAGCCCCGAGGCCGCGCAGATCCCGCTCTACATGGGATATGCGTTCCGCGGGTTCAACACTCACGGCCGTGCGCTGTTCACCCTGGCGCATCGCGCGATGGCGGGCCAGAACGAGGACGACTACGTGCTGACCGACGGCGAACGCATCTGCAGCACCGCCATCGGCTGGAACTTCGGCGACGGCCACATGCACAACGAGCAGCTGATCGCCGCGCTGCAGGAGCGGTGCCACTTCGAGCCGGGCGAGGTGCGAGTGGTGCTGCTCGACGCGCAGCCCATCCACAAGCAGGTGCAGGCGTACCGGTTGGTGGACGCGGCGACCGGCGAGTTCGAGCGCGGCATCGTCCGGGTCGCGGACATGGTGACCCGGCAGCCGTGGGCCGACGACGTTCCTGTTGAGGTGTTGTCGGAGTAGACCGCGCGAACAGACGCAAAATCGCACGTTCCGAGCCGGAAACGTGCGATTTTGCGTCTGCTCGTCGGGGCTAAGCCCCCGCGCGGACTTCCCGGGCCGCGGCCACCATGTTCTTCAGCGACGCGGTGACCTCGTCGGAGTTGCGGGTCTTCAGGCCGCAATCGGGGTTCACCCAGAGCCGTTGCGCGGGAACCGCTCTCAGCGCCGCGCGCAACGACTCCGCCATCTCGGCGGTGCTCGGCACCCTCGGCGAGTGGATGTCGTAGACGCCCGGTCCGACGCTGTTGGAGAAGCCGACCGCGTTGAGGTCGTCGAGCACCTCCATGTGTGATCGCGCCGCCTCGATGGACGTCACGTCGGCGTCCAGGTCGGCGATGGCCCCGATCACCTCGCCGAACTCCGAATAGCACAGGTGGGTGTGGATCTGCGTGGTGTCGGCGACGCCGGAGGTGGCCAAGCGGAAAGACCCTACGGCCCAACGCAAGTAGTCCTCCTGATCGGCGCGGCGCAGCGGCAGCAGCTCCCGCAGCGCGGGTTCGTCGACCTGGATGACGGCGATGCCCGCGGATTGCAGGTCCACGGTCTCGTCGCGGATGGCCAGCGCCACCTGATTGGCGGTGTCGGCCAGCGGCTGATCGTCACGGACGAACGACCAGGCGAGGATCGTGACCGGGCCGGTCAGCATGCCCTTCACCGGCTTGTCGGTCAGCGATTGCGCGTAGGAGATCCACTCGACGGTCATCGGGTGCGTACGGATGACGTCGCCGTAGAGGATCGGCGGACGCACGCAGCGGCTGCCGTACGACTGGACCCATCCGTTGGACGTCGCGAAGAAGCCCTCGAGCTGCTCGGCGAAGTACTGCACCATGTCGTTGCGCTCCGGCTCGCCATGCACCAGCACGTCGAGACCCAGCTCCTCCTGCAGCTTGATGACGTCGGCGATCTCCTTGCGCATCCGCTTCTCGTACTCCGCCTGATCGATCTCGCCGGCCCGCAGCGCGGCGCGCGCCTTGCGGATCGCGGAGGTCTGCGGGTAGGAGCCGATGGTCGTCGTCGGCAGGGGCGGCAGGTGCAGCCGCGCTTCCTGGCTGGCGCGGCGCTGCGCCGCGTCGCCGCGGTGGGTGCCGGTGGCGACGATCGAGTCGATGCGGGCCCGCAACTCGTCGTTGTGCAGCCGGGGATCGCTCGTGCGGGACGACACCGCGGCATTGGACGCCGCGATCTCGCCGGCGACGGCCTCGCGCCCGTCGCGCAATGCGCGCGCGAGCGTCACCACCTCGGCCACCTTCTCCTGCCCGAACGCCAGCCAGCTGCGCAGCGCGTCGTCCAGATCGGTTTCGGGCTCCAGCGAGTAGGGCACGTGCATCGTGGAGCATGAGGTCGAAACGGCAAGGGCGCCAGCTGAACCCGCCAACGCGGCCAGTTTGCCGAGCGCCGCCTCCAGGTCGGTGCGCCAGATGTTGCGCCCGTCGACGACGCCGGCCACCAAGGTCTTGCCCGACAACTCCGGCACACCGGCCACCGCCGCGTCGGCTCCGTAGACCAGGTCGACGCCGATCGCCTCGACCGGGGTGCGGGCCAGACCGGCCAGGGAGGCGCCGGGATCGCCGAAGTAGGTGGCGACGTAGATTGCGGGGCGGTTACCCACCTTGCCCAGCGCGTTGTACGCAGCCTCGGCCAGCGCCGGAGCATCGGGGGAGATGTCGGTCACCAGCGCCGGCTCGTCGAACTGCACCCACTGCGCGCCGTTGGCGGAGAGCAAGCCCAACAGCTCCGCGTAGATGCCCACCAGCTCCTCGAGCCGCTCGATCGGCGCGCCACCGCCGTTGACCGCCTTGCTCAACAGCAGGAAGGTGATCGGCCCGATGACGACGGGCCGTGCGGGAATCCCCTGCGCGAGAGCCTCTTTCAGTTCGGCGAGCACCTTGTCCGGGTTGAGCGAGAATGTGGTCGAGGGCTCGATCTCGGGGACCAGGTAGTGGTAGTTGGTGTCAAACCACTTGGTCATCTCCAGGGGCGCCAGCTCGGCGTTGCCACGGGCGGCGGCGAAGTAGCGATCCAGGTCGTCGGACACTTGCGCGGCCCGCGCGGGCAGGGCGCCGAGCATCACCGCCGTGTCCAGCATCTGGTCGTAATAGGAGAAGGTGTTCACCGGGACGGAATCCAGCCCGGCGGCGGCGAGGCCGGCCCACATGCCGCGGCGCAATGTGGCGGCGACGTCTTCGAGTTCGGCTCGGCTGGTGCGGCCGGCCCAGTAGCCCTCGCTGGCGCGTTTGAGTTCGCGCTTCGGGCCGATGCGCGGGGAGCCGACGACAGTCGCGGTAAATGGTTGAGCGGTCACGATATCTTTCGTCCTTCAATCGACGGGGTGGTCACCGCCAACGGACGTAAGCCAATTCGGTTGCGGTGGCACCTGTGGTACATAAACCGCAACCGGCTCAGCCAAACGCCCATTCCACGAGGCGATGAACCGCCGGGCGCGGCGCGCCCGGCACAGCTGGCAGGTCTTCGGACTCGCAGGCGCGCACCGGCTGGTGCTCCCACGCCCGCTCGACGATGCGGCCCGGAAGGGGCGCCGAGGAGACGGGCAGTTCCTACTGGCCGTCGCTTCCCAGTCTTGCGACCAGTGCTTGGGTGACGGCGGTCGTTCCTGCATACCGCTGCGGGACAGTCCCGGGTTCTCACCGGGTTCCCTCTCGCGAAGCGTCACCAACCCGCCTCGCTCGATGCCGAAGTCGCGGTGTGCGGCGACGGCAGACCAGCTGCGTAGCGGAGTTTACGCCCGCCTTGCGGTTCAGCTCGCCAGCGCCTCGGCGATGGGGGTGTCGCCGTTGTTGAAGTCGATCGTTCGGCCGACGGTCTCGTCGTCCGCCAGCGCGGCGGCTGCCACGAGCGCGACGTCGGCCCGCGACACTTCCCCCGTGCCCTGCCCCAGCGTGATGCGGCCGGTGGGCGGATCCAGGGTGAGTCGCCCCGGTCCAAGCACCGTCCAGTCCAGGCCGCTCGCGCGTAGGTGGGCGTCGGCGGCCGCTTTGGCTTCCGCGTAGGCGAAGAACGAGTTGTCCTGCGGTACACCGTGATCCGGCCCCGCGCCGAAATAGGAGACCATGACGAATCGCTTGACCCGCGCCTGGGCCGCGGCGTCGATCACCCGGATGGCGGCGTCGCGGTCGACGGCGTACGTGCGTGCCGGGTCGCCCCCACCGGCGCCGGCCGAGAAGACGACCGCGTCGTGCCCTTTGAGCAGGCCGGCCAGGGCGCCGGTGTCGAGGCGCTCGATGTCGGCGACCACCGGCTTTGCGCCGGTGGCCGCGACGTCGCCCGAATGTTCGGGGTTGCGGAAGACGGAGCTGACCTCGTCACCGCGTTCGGTCAGGATGCGGGCCAGCTGCAATGCGACCTTGCCGTGCCCGCCGATGACGATGACTCGTGCCATGCCCCCGACGGTACCGGCGCCGAAACGGGCGCTCTCTTCTAGAGCTTCACGCGCCCCATGATGATGTCGATGATCGGCTTGCCCGGCGGGTAAGCGTTGGTGAGCGAGGCCATCGTGTGGCCGTAGTCCACCAGCAACGTGATGCCGCTGATGCCGAAGGCGGCGGCGCTGTTGAGAAACGCCATCACGTCGCCCATCTGCTCCGGGGTGTGCACCTTCGAACCGGTCTCTTCGCGGTAGTCCTGCGCGAAGGTGAGCCAGAGGTCGGCGTTGGCCTGGGCCAGGGGGGTGTCGGTGGGGCCGGGGCAGATCGCGTTGATCCGGATGCCCTTCTTCAGCAGCGGGTAGCCCTGGGTGGCGACGTAGGCGTTCACGACCTTCTTGGAGAAGCCGTAGTGGATGATGCCTTCGGCTTCGTGCGCCTTGACCCACTCCTGGGCCGAGGCGAAGTCCGGCGTGGCGAGGAACTCCGTGAGCAGGTCCAGGTCGTTCTCCCAGCCCATGCCCGCGACCGAGGAGATGAAGCAGATCGCCGAGCCCGAGGGCAGCTGGTTCTTCTCGAGGAGCCGATCGATGAGATGGCGGTGGCCGATGAAGTTGATCGCCATCAGGTCGGTTGTCCCGTCGGCGATGCCGGCGGCCGAGAACAGGGCGTGGATCGGACCGTCCAGCTGCTCGATCGCGGAGTCGATCGATGCGGGATCGCGCAGGTCCACTTGGATGGATTTGGCGACGTCGTAGTTCACCGGCGCGTAGTCCATCACGATCACTTCGGCGCCGAGTTCGGCCGCTGACTTGGCCGCGGCCGCACCCATGCCGGTGGCGCCGCCTACGACGAGGGCCCGCTTGCCGTCGTAGCGCAGCCGATCGACAATAGTCATGGAAATCCCCTTCTCGTTCACTGCCAACGCGGTTCTAATTGCCCAACTGTATGGGTAACAGTTTTTTGGTTCAACACCTACCCGGTGCGAACCGCGACGCCGCGCAGAACGGTGTCGCGGACGTGCACCAGCGCCGCGCGCTTGCCGATCTCGGCGAGGATGTTCTCCGGTATCCACTGCAGGCCGATGACGCAGCGTGCCAGCATTGCGGTGGACGCCGCGTCCACGCTGATTTCCCCCGATCGGATGCCTTCGGACAGAAGCGTTTTCATCTGCCGGAGTCGGGTCGCGTATAGCCAGCCCGGGTTGGGGGTGTCCGGCGGTGATTGACGCATCCAGGCCAGCTGGATGCGGAATTCGTCGGAGAACCGATCCAGCGCGTTGACGTTGACCCAGCTCAGGGCGTCGAGCTTCTCGATGGGCGTGGCATCCGAGCGCAGCACGCTGACCCAGCCGGCCTCGACCTTGCGGCCGAACGATTCCATGATCGAGGCGAGAAGTTCGTCCTTCGAGCCGATGACCCGGTACACGGTTCCCGTCCCCAGGCCGGCCGCGGAGGCGATGTCTCGGATGGTGGTGGCCTCGTAGCCCTTGCGGCCGAATTCCGTTCGCGCCACGGCACGGACGTGAGCCGCTTTGTCGCTGGGGTCGGCCTCGCTGTCGTCCGACCAGGTTTCGATGACGTCCGTGGCGGCCGCGAAGGCTGTGGACCGGTCCAGCGCCGAGTCGGCCGGTGGCCGGGATGCCAATCCCTGCAACATGATTTCGCAAAGCAGGGCGGCGACCTGGTCAGGTGGCGACTTATGCCGCATGACGTCGAGGCCGACCTGCAGCATGGTTTGGCAGATGCGATCGGCCAGCGTGGGCAGATCGATGTCGGGTTTGATGTAGCCGCTCCACCTGCCCGCGCGCAGCGTCTGCAGCATCGCCTCCTGGATCGCCACGGGCCGCTGCTGCGTCAGCTTCATCAACTCCGGGTCCGTGCTCGGACCCTCGTAGAAGGACATCTGTAGCGCGGCGCGATGCTGCACGGCGCAGTTGGCGATGGCCGAGCCCAGCTCGACGATCTGCTCGGGGACCGGCCGCGGGTCCGCTTTGTCCAACTTCGCTTGCGCCGCTTGCCCGATCCGGTCCAGATCCTCCTGATAGCGGTGGATCAACTCGATGAGGATCGCCTCTTTGGACTCGAAATGGTGATAGAGGCTGCCCGGAAGAATCCCTGCGGCGTCGGCGATCTCCTGCAAGGAGGTCCGCAATCCCGACTGCGCGATCAACGACGCCGCGGTGGTCAGGATCTCGGTCCGGCGCGTCCCCAAATCGGCTGCGGCGCCGGCTCCCAATGACTCCGCTCTCGGCATGATCAGCCGTGCGCACGTCCGGACGACTGCGGACTGGCATCCATTCGCATTCGTCCCTCTCACCGAACCAAATCTTTGTTAAAGGCTATCAGACCCGGAATGACGAATGCGCTGCATAACGGCGGTGCCGGGGACATTCTAAAGCGCGGGTCCGTCCCAACCGTCACACGCGACCACCTCGTCGACGGGTCGTCGCCGGGCGGGCCGGAACGTGTGCCCGGCGCGCAGCCGGCCCACCGGAAGCAGGCATCCCTGGACATAGCTTTCGGGAATCCCCAACAGCCGCCGCACCTCCGCCTCGCGATGCAGGTGCAGGGTGGTGATGCAGGTTCCGTATCCGCGGGTGTGCAGCGCCAGCTGAAAGTTCCAGACCGCCGGGTAGATCGAGCCGTACAGCGTGGCCTGGTGAAACGATTCATCGCCCTCGATGCGGGGCAGGTAGGGCTGATAGCAGGGGATCACCAGCAGCGGAACCCTCGACATGTTCTCGACCAGCCACTCCGTCGACGACATGATCCGGTTCTCCGGCGTTCCGGCCGGCATCAGGTCGGCGATCAGCTGGCCGCCGACCCGCAGCAGATAGGCCGCGCGGTACAGCTCGGCGATCTCGGCGCGCAACGCCGGGTCGGCGACCACCAGCCAGCGCCAGGACTGCTGATTGGAGCCGTTGGCCGCCTGCAAGCCGATGCGCAGGCACTCCCGGATGTCCGCGAGGTCGACCGGCGCGTCCAGGTCGAGCGTCTTGCGTGCCGAGCGGGTAGCGGTGAGCAAGTACTCGATGTCCATCACCGGTTCCCCCTGTTGGCAAGGCGCGCACCGAGTTCGGTGAGGTATCGATCGGGCCCGGCCAGGAACGCGCTCCAGCTGAGCAGGCGCTTGAGGTAGAGATGCGCGTCGTGCTCCCAGGTGTAGCCGATCCCGCCGAACACCTGGATCGCCGTGTCGCCCACCGTGGCAAGCCGCCCGGCGAACGCCTTCGTCCGGATTGCGGATTGGTGCCGTTCGTCGGCGTCGGCGTTGTCGGCGGCCCACAGCGCGTGGATCACGCCGCTGCGGGCCAACTCCACGGTCTCGAACATGTCGACGCACAGATGCTGGACCGCCTGGAACGAGCCGATCGGCTGCCCGAATTGCGTTCTGGTCTTGGCGTATTCGATGGCCGCGGTCATGACGGCTCGCGCGGCGCCGAGTGCGTCGGCGGCCGTCGCGATCAGCACATCGTCGATCACCGCGGCGACGTCCCCGGGGGCGGCCTCGGCCAGCCGCCGCGCGGGCGCTGAGTCGAGCGTGACCCGGAAGCGCTTGCGGGTCTGGTCGATGCCGCGCTCCGGCTCGACCGAAACACCCGGCGAGTCGGTGCGGATCGCGAAAAGCCCTCGACCGCCGTCTTCCCCGGCGAGCGCCAGCAGCACGTCCGCGGCGGCGACGTCGGGGACGGCGGTCATGTCGCCCCGCAAGACGACGTCATCGCCCTGCCGGCTGGCGGCCACCGGTGCGCTTTCGGCATCGAGGAAGCCGACGGTGGCGACCGTGGTGCCGTCGGAGATCCCGCTGAGCAGCTCGGCCGCGGCGTCGGTTGGCCCGAGCCGCGTCAGCGCCCGGGCGGCGGCGACCGCGGTCGACAACCATGGCCCCGGGTGCAGGGCGGCGCCGAGCTCTTCGGCAACGATGCCGGCCTCGATCATCGTCATGCCGGCGCCGCCGTGGGCCTCCGGCACCAGCAGACCGGTGGTCCCGAGGCCGGCCAGGCCGCGCCACACGGGCTCGGTGACGCCGGTCGGGTCGTCGAGCAGCGGGCGCACATGGTCGGCGATGGAAGCCTTTTCGGCGAGATAGCGTCGGGTGGTGTCGCGCAGCGCGACCTGCTCGTCGGAGAGTTCGAGGTTCATTTGCGGGGCAACCCGAGTACCCGCTGGGCGGTGATGTTCTTGTTGATCTGGCTGGTACCGCCCGCGATGGTCAGCGAGCGCGACGTCAGGCGGTAGTTCGCCCACGGCGCGCCCGCGCCGCTCGTGCCCAGCATGTCAAAGGCCAACGCGGCCATGTCCTGTCCGATCTCACCCCACACGGTCTTGGCGAGGCTCGCCGATCCGAAGGCGTCACCGCCATGCAGCGTGGCCGAGATCGACCGCTGGCACAGCACTTCCAGATACTTGATGCGCAGCGCGATCTCGCCGAGGCGCCGCAGCGTCACGGGGTCTTCGAGCGCGTCGCTGTGCCCGGCGATGTCGTCGGTCAATTCTTCGAGCCGCACCTGCATCTCGGCGTACAGCCGGGCGGCCCCGGCCCGCTCGTGGCTGAGCGTGGTGGTGGCCACCTGCCATCCCCCGTTCAGCGGACCGAGCAACGCGTCCGCAGGCACGCGCACGTCGTGAAAGAACACCTCGGCGAAATCGGCTTCGCCGTTGAGCGTTACCAGCGGACGGACTTCGATGCCCGGCAGTCTCATGTCGACGATCAGGCAGGAGATGCCCTTGTGCTTGGGCGCTTCGGGGTCGGTGCGCACGTAGAGCTGGCACCAGTCCGCGCGATGCCCCAGCGACGTCCAGATTTTCTGGCCGTTGACGACGAAGTCGTCACCGTCGCGCGCCGCGCGGGTGCGCAGCGCGGCGAGGTCGGACCCCGCTTCAGGTTCCGACATCCCTTGGCACCAGATGTCGTCGGCCCGCATCATGCGGGGGAGCAGCGTGAGCTTCTGTGACTCGGTGCCGTATTGCATGATGGCCGGTGCGATGTTGTTTAGACCAATGACGTTGAGCGGCATGGGGGCTCGCGCCCGTGTGGTTTCCTCGGTGTAGACGAGTTGCTCGAGAACCGTCGCGCCGCGGCCGCCGTACTCGCGAGGCCACGAGACCGCCGCCCAGCCGGCGTCGGCCATCGTGGCGTTCCAGGCGCGCAGCACTTCGAAGGCGGCGTCGTCTCGTCCGGCGGGCCGACGGGCGGCCACCAGCTCGTCGGTCAGGTTCTTCGATAGCCAGTCGCGCAGCTCGACGCGGAACTGCTCCACTTCCGCCGGGTATGAAAAGTCCACTTTTCCTTGTTCCCTGGTGAATCTGCGACCTTAGCCGGACTTTACGGTTGAGCGGATAGCCGGTCAACAACGGCGACGGCGCGCAGCATCAGCTCCCCCGCGCACCATGTGCTCCTTGCCCTGATTGACTGCGGTGGCACCGGACTCTACGGTGGAACAGATATTTGGTCAACGGAGTCCAGGCGGTTCGGAGATTGAGCGTGTCCACCGACGTTCGCGGTGACCGGCTGCCGGGTCTCGGCATGCTCGCATCCGCGCTCGCCGGCCGGGCCGTAGCGGTGGCCGAACTGCGTCCGGGCGAACCGTCATGGACCGACGGCCAGACCATCCACGTCGACGCGGGTGCGAGCGCCCGCCGGCAGCTCGAAGCCGTTGCCGTACAGGCGTCGATGATCGCGGCCGGCAGCCTGGAAGCGGACGTGATGCGCCACCTGCTGCGCCGCCCTCGGGTGGCCAAGCGCTATCTGGCGGTGGAGGGGCACCGCGCGCTCGCCGCCAACGCCGACCTGTTGCCGGGCGTTCTGGCCTCCCTCGCCGACCCCGACGCCGCGGGGCGAAGCGATTCGCCCGCCACGTCGCTGCGGATCGCCGACGGGCGGGAGCCGATCGGTAACCCCGCACCGGAATTCGGCATCATTCGCGCTGGGAAGGTGCTGGCCGCGTCGGCCCGGGCGCCCGAACGGCGAGGCAAGGAACAACCCGGGCATGTCCCGAGGAGCGGCGGCACCGACGATCTGAAAGAACTCGCCGACGACGAGACCGACGACTCCGACGATCCCGACATGTTCACCAGCCCGGTGGGCGGCGGCGGTTTCATCGGCAGGTGGCTGAAGAAGATGCTTTCGTCGGCGCGCAAGACCGGCAGCGGCGGGGGACCGCCCGGCGCGGACACCCCGACGCACCGGACCGACTCCGCCAAGCGCGGATTGCACGCGGTGACCTCGCTGGCCCCCGCGTCGAGCGTCGACGGCGCGGACCAGCCCGCATTCACGGGCGGCTTCACCTACCCGGAATGGGACGCCGGGCGCAGGATGTACCGGCCGGCGTGGTGCACCGTGCGCGAAGTCGACGCCGAGATCAAACCGTCGGCGACACACGCGATCGAGGCCGCCATCGGCGTGCGGCGCCCGCTGTCCCGGCTCGGGATGGGTCTGCACCG
>NZ_LZJJ01000542.1:0-13048 GCF_001667625.1 Mycobacterium sp. E1715 | reverse complement strand
GGTGCGGGCTGCCCGCCGTTCGCCTTCGGCCCGGTCGGGTCGGTGGGCGGCGGCGGGATCGGCACGTCCGAGGCCGGCGGCGGCGCCGGCTGGGTCTCGGGCTCCGCCTGCGGGTCGGGCGCGGGCGCGGCGATCGTCGCGGGCGAGGCGCCGCTCATCAATTGCGCCTGGGCCTTGGCGATCTCCTCGGGCGAGTGGCTCTGCTGGTACTCGTGCAGCTGCTCGACCTCGTCGCGGTGCTCGACCGCGTACTTGATCAGCTCCTCGATGTTGTAGAGGTTGGCGTCCCGAACGGCCGTCAGTTGGATCGGCGGCAGGTCGAAGTCGTACTCGACGCGGTTCTTGATCCGCACCGCCATCAGCGAGTCCAGCCCGAGCTCGATCAGGGGCACCTCCCACGGCAGGTCCTCGGGCTCGTAACCCATGGCGGAGCCGACGATCAGCCCCAGGCGCTCCGCGACCGTCTCGCCCGAGTCCGGCGACCACTTGCCCATGCTCGCCGAGAAATACCGGTTGGTCAGGCTGTCGGTCAGGGTCTCGGCTTCGGCCTCACCGCCGGACTCCGCCGGCGCGACGGCGGCCCCGTTGGACGCAGCCGTGATGGCCGCGCCCGCGCCGACCGCGGCCGGCAAGGCGACACCGGCCTCGGACGTGCCGATCCCGCCGCCGCCCACCGACCCGACCGGGCCGAAGGCGAACGGCGGGCAGCCCGCACCCAACCTGGCCGGCGCCGCACAGGCGCTCAACCAGGAGGCGGTCACCAAGGCGCTGAACTCCGACGTGCCGCCGCGCGACGCCGCCGAACGGGTCACCTTCGCGACGTGGGCGATCGTCACGGGTAAGTCCCCGGGCGGCATCTTCAACCCGCTGCCCAAGCTGGACGACGCGCAGGCCGAGAAGATGGCGCAGCGCCTCTCCGAGCGGGCCGAAGGTCCGATCACCGCCGAGGACGTGGTGACGTCGGAGAACATCGAGGCCCTGGCCGAGAAGGTTCGCGGATACCTCGAGGCCGGTGAACTCGACGGATTCGTCCGCACCATCCGGGCGCCGCAAAACGATTCGCAGATACCGGTTTTCGTGTTCCACCCGGCCGGCGGTTCGACGGTGGTCTACGAGCCACTGCTCAACCGGTTGCCGCCGGACACCCCGATGTACGGGCTCGAGCGCGTCGAGGGCACCGTCCAGGAACGGGCCGCCCAATACGTGCCCAAACTGCTGGAGATGAACGGCGACAAGCCGTTCATCCTGGTCGGCTGGTCGCTGGGCGGTGCGTTGGCCTACGCCTGCGCGATCGGGCTCAAGCGGATGGGCGCCGACGTGGCGTTCGTCGGCATGATCGACACGGTCCGGGCCGGCGAAGAGATCCCGCAGACCAGGGAAGAGACCCGCAAGCGGTGGGACCGGTACGCGAGATTCGCCGAGCGCACCTTCAACGTCGAGATCCCCGCGATCCCCTACGAGCAGCTCGAGGAGCTCGACGACGAGGGTCAGGTCAAGTTCGTCTTGGAGATCGTCCAGCAGAGCGGTGTGCAGGTGCCGGGCGGGATCATCGAGCACCAGCGCACGTCGTACCTCGACAACCGCGCCTTGGAGACGGTCCAGATCGAGCCCTACGACGGCCACGTCACGCTCTACATGGCGGATCGCTACCATGACGACGTCATCGAGTTCGAGCCGCGGTATGCCATTCGCCAGCCGGATGGCGGCTGGGGCGAGTACGTGTCCGAGCTCGAGGTCGTGCCGATCGGCGGGGAGCACATCCAGGCCATCGACGAGCCGATCATCGCCAAGGTCGGCGCGCACATGACCGAGGCGCTGGAGAACATCGAGGCGGGGCGCCGCCGGAAGAGTGAGGTGGGCAACTAGTGACCGGTGCGGAGCCTTCTCGCGCTCACACGACAGCCGAAAAGCTGGCCGAGCTACACGTTCGCATGGAGCTGGCCAAGGAGCCCGGCGGTGAGAAGGCCGTCGCCAAGCGTGACAAGAAGGGCATCCCCAGCGCCCGGGCCCGCATCCACGCACTGGTCGACCCGGGCACCTTCCTCGAGGTCGGCGCGCTCGCCAAGACACCGAACGACCCGAACGCGCTCTACGGCGACGGGTGCGTCACCGGACACGCCACGATCGACGGCCGGCCCGTCGGGGTTTTCTCGCACGACCAGACGGTGTTCCAGGGCACGGTCGGCGAGATGTTCGGCCGAAAGGTCGCGCGGCTGATGGAGTGGTGCGCGATGATCGGCTGCCCGATCATCGGCATCCAGGACTCCGGCGGAGCCCGCATCCAGGACGCGGTCACCTCGCTGGCGTGGTACGCCGAGCTGGGCCGGCGCCACGAGGCGCTGTCGGGACTGGTGCCGCAGATCTCCCTCATCTTCGGCAAATGTGCCGGGGGAGCGGTGTATTCGCCGATCCAGGACGACCTGCTGGTCTCGGTGCGCGACCAGGGCTACTTCTTCGTGACGGGTCCCGACGTGATCCGGGAGGTCACCGGCGAGGAGGTCACCCTCGACGAGCTCGGCGGCTCGGACGCGCAGGCCCGCTACGGCAACATCCATCAGGTGGTGGATTCCGAGGCCGAGGCGTTCCAGTACGTGCGGGACTTCCTGTCGTTCCTGCCCTCGAACTGCTTCGACAAACCGCCGATCGTCAACCCCGGTCTGGAGCCGGAGGTCACGCCGACCGATCTGGAGCTCGACTCGATCGTGCCGGACTCGGACAACATGGCCTACGACATGCACGAGATCCTGCTGCGCATCTTCGACGACGGTGACTTCCTCGAGGTGGCCGCGCAGCACGGGCCGGCCATCATCACCGGATACGCCCGCGTCGACGGGCACCCGGTGGGCGTGATCGCCAACCAGCCCATGTACCTGTCCGGGTCGATCGACAACGAGGCGTCCGACAAGGCGGCGCGGTTCATCCGGTTCTGCGACGCGTTCAACATCCCACTGGTCTTCGTGGTGGACACCCCGGGGTTCCTGCCGGGCGCCGAGGAGGAGAAGCGGGGCATCATCAAGCGCGGTGGGCGGTTCCTCTACTCCGTCGTCGAAGCCGACGTGCCGAAGGTGACCATCACCGTCCGCAAGTCCTATGGCGGTGCCTACGCCGTGATGGGCTCCCGGCAGCTGACCGCCGACTTCAACTTCGCCTGGCCCACCGCGCGCATCGCGGTGATCGGCGCCGAGGGCGCAGCCCAGCTGCTGATGAAGCGGTTCCCCGACCCGACCACGCCCGAGGCGCAGCAGATCAAGAAGGACTTCATCGAGGGCTACAACCTCAACATGGCGATCCCGTGGACGGCCGCCGAGCGCGGCTTCATCGACGCGGTCATCGACCCGCACGACACCCGGCTGTTGCTGCGCAAGTCGATGAAGTTGTTGCGCGACAAGCAGTTGTGGTTCCGCACGGCACGCAAGCACGGGCTGATCCCGGTCTAGCGTCAGGCCGAACGGCCGGCCAGTCAGGGGGATCATGTCGGAGAATCACGAGGCCGCAGTCGATCCCGTCACGGCAGCAGTGCAGAAGTGGCAATCGGTGCATGCCGCGCTGGGGCCGCAACACGAATCGACTTTGGCCGCGCGACTGGCGCTGGCCGAGGCGCGGCAGAATGCCGGCGACACGCTAGGTGCTGTCGGTGACGCCGGTGCAGTCCTCGATACACGTCGCGAGGTACTCGGATCCGAACACCCGGATACTCTCGCGGTGGCCGGCGCGGTGGCACGGTGGCGCTTCCTCCTCGGTGACATCGGCGCGGTTGACCAACTGCGCGAACTGATTCCGGCGATGGTTGGGGTGCTGGGCGCCGAGCACCCCGACACGCTCCGTGCGAGTCATGTCGTGGCCTACGTCGAGTATCCCCATGAGGATGCGGCGACCAGGCTGGTTCGCTGGGTGCGGTTGTGCGGCGCCGAAACTTGCGTGTTCGGTGTCGAGCACGAGGTGACGCTGTCGGCGGCCTACATGGTGGCGCAGGCCCGCTACGACCTCGGTGATCCTTTCGGCGCCAGCTCAGATGCGGTGCCCGTGGTGACGTACCGCCGCCAACTTCTGGGGGCGCATCATCCCGAGACTTTGGCCGCCCAACTGGCGCGGCTGGGTTGGCTCGGGGAAGCCACAGGCCCCACCAGCTTCGTTCTGAAGAGCCTCAACGAACTGATAACGACCGCCGAAAACGCGCTCGGCCACGACGACGAAATTACTTTGCGGGCGCGTTACGTTCGTGCGCTCTTGACGCCGAAAACGTCCGGTACCGAAGTGGACTGCATCTCCGAGTGGGACCTGCTGGCCGAGGACCTGACCCGCGGCCTCGGCGAGGCGCACCCGCTGAGCGTCGGTGCGCGCGAACAACGTTCGGCGGCGTACGCCGAGTGGGAGCAGGACCTCAACGAGGTGCGCGACCTGGCCTTCCATTTGTTCGTCGACGTGGAATCCGAAGAACGCGACATCGACCAGCCTCCGGGACGCGACTGGCTGGACACCGGAGACCTCGACGAAGACGCGGTCGAGAAGGTGACCGAGGACGCCGACGACCAGCGCGCCGAGCGCGCCGCGTTGATGGAAAATGTTGTGGCGGCCAAGAAAGCGTTGTCCCGCAGCGCCCGCGCCGCGGGCAATGACGCCTACGAGACGTTGCTGTGGCGTTATTTCCTGGCCTGGCGGTTCTGGGAGGGGCACGAATTCGAGGCGGCTGGCGAGCGGACCCGGCGGCTGATCGACGATTGCGCGCGGCTGCTCGGCGACGACCATGAACTCACGGAGGCGTCGCGAACGATGTTGCACTTCATCGACACCCGCACCTGGAGCGGTCTGCCACTGTTCTGGGATGGCAGCGCGATGGTCTGACGGGATCCTGGTGTTTCACCACGATCACGAAATCAGTCATGGTTCCGCACCGAGCGAACGTGTGGGCTGATCGCGGAACAGACCGGCTGCGGGGCAGTATCATTGGTTGCTTCGGCAGCGTCTCGCCCCTCATATGCCGACCGTGATATCGCGAGCGATATCAAATCCGTGGATCGAGTGGTGTTTGTCGCACGACGCGACCGGCGGGTGGTGATCGTTAGCCCGTGAACGCGCCGTCGACCAGGTCGTCGAACCGCTCCAGCGCCTCGTCGGATTCGGCGTCGATGCCGCGCAGCGCCCCCCGATCCGCGAGGTACCGGTGCGCATACAGCCGGGCTACCAACGCCTTTCGCTCCCCGCCGCGGGCCTCGCGCTCCCAGGCGGCCTGCTCGGTGAGCAACGCCGCGGCATAGACGTCGCCCATGAATTGGGCCAGCGGGAACAGCCGCGCCTCGGCCATGTCGCGGTCCAGCTTGGACCACGCCGTGATGGCGGCGTCGAGATCCTCGATGCGCCCGGCGACCAGCCGTGTGGTGTCGTCGTCGTCCGACACCGACACCGCGTCGCGCAGCCGCGCCAAAAACGGCTCGTGCGCGCGGGTCTGCTCGATGCCGCGCCGCACATCCAGGCACAGGATGTTGTCCGGCCCCTCCCAGATGGTGTTCACCTGCGCGTCGCGCAGCAGCCGGGCCACCGGCCAGGTCTCGATGTAGCCGTTGCCGCCGTGGATTTCGATCGCGTCGGACGCCGCGGTGATGCCGAGCCGGCACACTTTCAGTTTGGTCACCGGCACCGCGATGCGTTGCCGCATGGCCCGCGGCTGGCGATGATTGGTGGCGCCGGTGCCGTCGAAAACCATTGCCTGCGCGGCTTCCACGTCGACGATCAGCTCCGCGAGCTTGCGCCGCATCAGCGGCTTGTCGATCAGCGCGCCGCCGAACGCGTGCCGCTGCCGGGCATAGCACAACGACTCGACTAGGGCGCGGCGCGCGTTACCCAGGCCGAACAGGGCGATGCCCAGGCGCGCGGCGTTGGTCAACTCCATCATGCGGCCCAGGCCCTTCCCGTCCGATGGCCCGGCTTCGCCGCTGGGCTCTCCCGACAGCAGAAACGCTTCCGCGTCAACGAATTCCACCTCGCCGGAGGCCACCGAGCGGGTGCCGAGCTTGTCCTTCAGGCGGCGCACCCGCACCCCGTTGCGCGACCCGTCGCGGCGGGTGCGCAGCACCAGGAAGTTGGCGACGCCCCGCGTCGAGTCGGGTGCGCCCTCCGGCTTGGCCAGCACGACGAAGGCCTCGCCGGCGCAGTTGGAGGCAAACCACTTGAACCCGTTGAGGATCCAGGAATCCCCGGCCCGGGTCGCCGTGGTCTCCAGCGCGCCCAGGTCCGAGCCGCCGGTGCGTTCGGTCAGCAGCTGCGCCGTCTCCCCGGCCCACTCGCCCGAGGCGAACTTGGCCAGCACGTGCTCGCGCACGTCGGCAGGCGCGTAGGCGGCCACCAGCGAGGAGACCATGCCACCGCCGGTGCCCAACGCGCAGCCCATCCCGATGTCGGCCTGATTCAGCAGGTAGTTCGACGCGAACAGGCCCAGGCCCGAGCTCACCTTGGCGGCGCGGGCGTCGTTGCGCAGCGCCTGCTGGGCGTCCAGGACCGCGCGCTTGGACTGGGTGAAGGACGCCGGCATGACGACCTGGCTGACGTCGTGTCCCCACCGGTCGTAGCGTTCCAGCCGCGGCGGGTTGTGGTCGGTCTCCTCCGCCCATTTCGCGACCGGGCCGCCCATCAGCTCGCCCATGCGCGCCAGGTGCGGCTCCACCACCGCCAGCTCGTCCGGCTGCAGGTAGTACGCCATGATGAACTGCAGGGTGGGGTCGGTGAGGTACCAGTTGAGACCGAGCGCCCCGCGATAGTCCTCGGTCCGGTAACGCTGCGCCTTCTCCTCGGTGGAGAAGGGCAGCCTGTCCACCGCCTCCGCGGCGTAGTCGCTCATGGGTGAGACGCTACGCGCTGGTGAGGAAAACCAGACGGACCCTGCCGATTTGGATTTCGTCGCCGTTGGCCAGCACCGCCGAGTCGACCGGCTTCCGGTTGACGTAGGTCTGGTTCATGCTGCCCACGTCGACGACGCGGAATTGCCCGCCGTCGCTTCGGAATTCGGCGTGCCGACGGCTGACGGTGATGTCGTCGAGATAGATGTCGCTCTCGGGATGGCGGCCGGCGGAGACCACGTCTGCGCTCAGGGAAAAACGCGAACCGGCGTTGGGGCCACGCTTCACGACGAGCAGCGCCGAGCCTGGGCGCAACCCGGCGGTGTCCTCGATCGCGGCATCGGCGGCGGTTGCCGGCGCGTCGAGCTCGGCGGGCATGGCGCTGCCGATGGCGCCGGTGCGGTCCTCCGGGTCTTCGCGCCGAGTTGGCCGGTGCGGCGTCGACCCCGTGTCGCTCACGCGGCTCGCGGCAGGTCCGGGTTGGCCGCCGTCGCCTGCGATGTCGGGCGCTGCGGCGCCGGCACCCAACCGACGTAGGTCAGGTACAGCCCGACCAGGGCGAAGACGACGCACGCCGTGATCCACCAGCCCTGCGCGCCGATCATGTCGTTGGCCAGCGCGTCGAAGAACCTGGGAAATGCCACCAGCAGCAATCCGCGCAACACGATCAGCCAGCCGACCAGGGAAACGGTGACCGCCGCGGCGCCGCGCCAGCTTTGGTGGGCCGCAACGATGGTCAGGCCGATCAGCAGGATGAAGGCTCCGGTCACGAAGGTCCACATCGAATTCGCCTCGAACTGCGACAGCAGCGACTGCATGTCCGAGGCGCGCGCCACCGCCGTCACATCGACGACGACGAGGAAGGGGCCGAGCACGCGGCAGAAGAAGCGTGTCGACTGTTGGGAAGCGTCCATTGCCGTACCTTTCATCCGACGCCGGTCACGCGGCGACCCCTTTATCGGAGCACTCGACCGCGGCGTCGTGATAGGGACTTAAGGCACTGCCCGCTCCCAACGGCGTGGTTATACCGGGGCGACGAACTCTGATGTGTAGAACTCCGCCGGATTCTGCGAGTTAGCGTTGGTCCGTTCGATAATCACCCAAACTCCAGTCGTGCCGGGACGAATGGTGTCTTGGACGGTCGTTGTTCCGGTGCCCGCCGCATCGATATCCATGCCCGCGAAAGCGGTGCCGGGATCACCCGGACCGCAGGTGCTCGACGAGGGCCGGGGCATCTGGATCAGCCCGACGTCGAAGTGGGTGCCGGGCTCGGGCTCGTCGTACAGGTGCACCTCCGCGAGCGCTCTTGACCCGCTGGTACGGATCACCGCCGAGCCGGTGCCGAGCATCGGGCTCGGCACCTTCGGGGCCACGCCGACGCGGCTGAAATCGCAGCGCCGCAAATAGTTGTCCAGCACCACCGTGGTGCCGCCTTCGGCGTGGGCCTTGACGCCGAACGTCATCGCCCAGGTGATCGCCACCGCGATCAGCGCCGCACATGTTCGGATACGTCTCAGCGTGTACATGGGCCCACCTGTTTCTCCCGTGTGAACTGAATCACAGCGGTTAGGTATTAACCAGGGCCCGGCAAAATCAAACCTATTTCCGGCAATTACTCATTCGTTAATTTGTGCGGTTATTGGGCGGCTGACGAATTGCCAGAGAAAAGGCGTTTATTACGCCCTACGGTTTAATGCGGATCGGCCCGGGAGACCACCAGCCGCTACGGGTCGCGGTGCCCAGATCGAGCTGCGCGGGATGGGCATCGGCGACGGTGTCGAACTTGCGCAGCGATCCCCAGTCCCGGCCCCAGTCGTGCGACAGGTAGGTCGACATCACGTGGGCCCGCAGCAGCAGATCGGTGATGCCCAGCAGGCCGCCGTTGACGCCGTCCTGCCAGGTGTCGGTGTCCTGCTTCTTGGCGTTGTAGTCCGGGGTGATGCGGAACCTCGGGATCTCGGTGACACCGTTGACATGCAACATCGGCTGCTGGCACGGGAATGCCAACCCGACCGCCCAGTCCATCAGCACCGGCTGCGTCGAGCCGACATACTCCTGCAACGAGCGCAGTTCCGGCACCCGCGGCGGGGTGACCGCGATCCAGTCGTCCGGCGTCAGCGACAGGTCCTCGGCGACGAGCCGCACGGCGACGGCGTCCGCCGGGATCTGCGAGCGCGCGAAGCGCAGGTTGCGCCAGACCTTGGGTTGCTCGCCGTAGAGGTCGTAGGGCACCAGCCTGCCGCCCGGCTGCACGGAGCCGCCGGGACCGGGACGGCCGAACTCCAGCTCGACCGTCTGGCCGCTGGTGTGGTGATGCAAGATGCTGTTGCCGGCGATCGTGCCCGCCGCGGTGACGACTACCAGCGGGTGCCCGTCATCCGCCTTCGGCAGCTGATACCACGCGGAGGTGAGCCGGCTCTGCCGTTGCGCCCCGGTCGTGTAGCTCCCGGCCAGGGGGACCTGCTCGGCGTTGAGGCCGTACGGCAGCGGCACCGTCGATCCGTTGACGCCGGGCGTCGTCAGCTTCAGCGGCGCGTCCCAGTCGTAGTCGGTGCCCGGCTGCGGCACCGACGTCTCCTTGACCGACTCGGCCAGGGTGCGGTCCGGAACACCGTTGGGAGTGAATCCCGTCGGGTTCACGCCCCCGAGCGCCCCCAGCGGACCGTAATCGCCGGGCAGGGGCGCCATGAAGCCGGCGTTGCTGTCCGGTTCGACGAGCACGTCGTCGGCCAGGCCGCAGCCTCCGCTGAACTCGCGCAGGTTGTCCCAGGCATTGGAGTAGGTGGGGTATTGACGCACGATGCCGGCCACCATCGACGCCACGAACACCAGCGCCATGAAGCCGGCCGCCAGCGGGATCGGCGCGGCGGTCAGCGCTCGCGCCAGGCGGCCCTCGCCGTGGCTGGTGTCGGCGAAATGCAACCAGGCCGCATACACCGCGGCAATCACGAACAGCGCGAAAAAGATTGTGCTGATCGAGATTCCGCCGACCCTGGGCATGCTGCTGTTGAACGGCACGCCGTAGCTGGAGACGTACCACCAGCCGTTGGTGGTGGCGAAGCACAGCGCCAGAATGAACAGCACCGCCGCGAGGAACGCCATCCGGTTGCGCGACCAGCGCAGCACCTTCGGCGACACCAGCACCGTCGTCAGCGCGGCCATCGCCGCGCCCACCGCGGCGAACAGCCCGAAGTGGTGCACCCACTTGGTGGGGGTGAACATCAGGAAGAACATGGTGCCGAAGATGACACCCATCAGGCGCCACGCCGGCCCGCGGGCCACGCCCGGAACTCGCTTGCGCCGCAACATGATGAACATGGCGGTGAACAGGCACAGCGCGGTGATCAGGAAGCCGAAGCGGCGCGAGAGTGAACCGTCGACGGTGGGCAGAATCAGGTAGTAATAGCGCAGGTTTTCGGTGTACCAGGCCTGGCTGGGCCCGATCGCGGTCCGAATCCTGGTGGCTTCCAACACCGTTGACAGCGTCTGATCGGCGAACACCACGGTCAGGATGACCGTTCCGGCGGCCAGCATCGGCGCCACCAGCGGCAAGGTGCCGACCAGCCGATGCCGGCGGACCAGGATACGCAGGATCGGACGGCCACCGGCGACCAGTGCGGCCACGGCGATCAATCCGGTGGGCTGGACGCCGAGGGTGAACGCCGCGGTGATGACCGCCAGCGCGGCGGGAGTCAACCGGCTGTAACGCATGGAGCGCTCGATGAGCACGTAGGTGATCAGCGAACCGACGGCGATGATCGGCTCCGGGCGCAGGCCGTTGTCGAACGGCATCCACGCGGTGAGCAGGACCAGGCCCGCCGCCCAGTTCGCCGCCTTGCTGCCGGCGACCGCGGGCCCGAGACGGGGCAGCACCTCACGCGAAAGCAGCAGCCAGCAGACGATTCCCGCGATCAGGTCCGGCAGGCGCATCCACAGGCTGGCGTCGCTGACGTGGGTCATCAACGCCAGCAGGTTGTAGTACCACCCGAACGGGTCCTCCGGACTGCCGAACCAGCGGAAGTAGTTCGACATGTAACCGGCGTGGTCGGCGACCCGGGCCATGCCCAGGATGTAGCCGTCATCGGACGAGTTCGCCCCGATCACGTGCCACAGCAGGAACCCGAAGATGACCGTGACGTCGGCCAGCGTGAAGGTGCGCCAGTTCGCCGGAATGAGCCGGCGCATCCGGTGGCCGTCCAGCTGGTCCAGGCGCCACAACGCGATCAACGCGACGATCGTGGACACGATGGCCAGCACCATCGCGGTCAGCTTCAAAGTCGTTGGGGTGGTGGAGAACCGGGTGTCGATGGTGGCCGACAGTTTCAGGCCCGGCGGGGCCGGGCCGGTGAGGTCGGTGAACACCCCGACGATCTGCGGCCGCAGGTTCGGGTCGGGGAAACCGCCCCCGATCGGCCTGCCGGCCGAATCCTTCAGCCCGACGAAGGTGGCGAAGGCGCCGGCTTTCGTCGAGGTGATCTCGATGCGCTGGCATTGCGGGCCGGCCACCTGGTCTCGAGACGCGCTGGCGATCACCACATTGCGGTCGGTGACGTCGACGCGTTTGGCGTTGACGACGACGAACAGCGCGTTCAGCGCGGCGTCCTTGCCCTTCTTGGGCGCCGTGCTCAGGACGACCCCGCCGTCCGACGGCAACGCGCTCACCACCGAGCACGGCACGGTTGCGGTCACGTCCACCGGCGTCAGTGAAATCAACGGCGCGGTAACGCTGTTCAGCTGGCCGCCCTGGGGCCAGCTGAGGGTGGCGGTGGTCTGCACGACGGGCAGCAACGGCGTGGCGACCGACAGGACGAAGCCGATCAAGCCGGCGATCGTCGCGACCCAGCGCGTCGCGCGCACGTTTTGACCGGCGGTCGCCTTGTCTTCGCGGTTGTTCACGGTCGTGATGCTCATGGAAGCGCCCGAATCGGTCCCTGTCGGCTCCAGCCGTGCACTGTCATCACACCCTGTTCGATTGCGGCGTCGGGCGCCTGGTCAGCCGGCACCAGCCGGAAGTACTGCTCCACGGAGCCCCAGTCGCGATACCAGTCGCCGCGAAGATAGGTGGAGACCGTCGAGGTGCGCAGCATCGCCTGAGTGACCAGGAACGGGCCGCCGGCCTCGCTGGCCTGCCACCCATTCGACGACGACGCCGTCTGCTTGTGATCGGGCAGGATGCGGTACTGCGGAAGTTCGGCCACGCCAAGGTGTTCGGAGAACGGGTGCTGGCATGGGAAGTTCGCGGCGGTCGCGATGTCCATCAGCACCGGCGTGCGCGACCCGATCAGCTGCTGCAGGGTTTGCAGCACCGGCACCCGCGGCGGGGTGAACGCGAACCACTGATCCGAGCTCAGGTTCGGGTCGTAGGCGACGATGCGCGCCACGTCGGCCTCGGGCGGCGCCCAGGTGAGGGGGAAGCGCAGGTTGCGCCACGCCGGCTCGGGGCCGATGTCGATCGGCTGCACCTCGGCCAACGGCTGGGTGGTGCCGTCGGGGCGGGTGACTCCCCACTGCAACTTCAGCGACTGCCCGTAGGTGAAGGTGCCGTCCTCCTTGTACGACCAGATCGCGCCGGTCGCCGACACCACGACGATCGGCCGGTCCGGGGTGCGGGGCGGTAGCTGGTACCACGCCGAGGTCGCCGTGGCGGCCAGCGAATTCTCGCCGTAGCTGCCCATCACCGGGGTGCGGGCCGGGTCGAGTCCGAACGGGAGCGCCGCATGGGAGCCGTTGACGCCGACGGGGCCCTTCCCGCCGGCCGTGCCCGCCGAGTCGCTCATGGCGGCGTTGGGCTTGTTGGGCGACGCATCCGAATTCACCACGCCGGGCTTGGTCACCACCGGGTACGACCGCAGGTCGTCGCCGACGCCGTCGGGCTTGAAGCCGACCGGGTTGACCCCGCCGAGCGGGCCGTCGGGCCCGAAGACCTGCCCGGGCGCCGGCGCCAGCATGCCCGCGTTGGGGTCGGGCTCGGCAAGCACGTCATCGGCCATGGCACAGCTCGTCGGGGACAGGCCGGAAGCGATGGCGGCGAGGTTGGCCTTGCCGGTGGTGTAGAGCGGGTAGCGGAACACCGCGCCTTTGGTCAGTGAGGCGACTTCGCCGACCACCATGATGCTCGCGACCACCAGCAGCGGGGTCGACGCCAGCACCCGGTTGCGCCGGTTGTCTTTGACTTCGGTGTGGCCGGCATAGTCCATCCGGAAGTGCTGCCACGCGGC
>NZ_LZJJ01000541.1:0-31555 GCF_001667625.1 Mycobacterium sp. E1715 | reverse complement strand
TTCCCCCATGATGTTCTCGGTCATCCGCGTCCGTGCGATGGGGGCGACGGCGTTGATGGCGATGCCGTTGCGGGCACCTTCGATGGCGAGAACGTGCATCATGCCGATGAGGCCCATCTTGGCCGCGCCGTAGTTGGCTTGACCGAAGTTCCCGAAAAGTCCGGTGCCGGAAGTGGTCTGAACGATCCGTCCGTAATTCTGTGCCCGCAACGGCATCGCCATCAACGCCGTCGCCCCCATCGCACGGACGCGGATGACCGAGAACATCATGGGGGAAGCCGGTCAGGCCATGCACCCCGAGCTCGTCACCCCTGTGGTGGTCTACCTGTGCCATCCGACGTGCGACCGAACCGCGCACATCTACTCGGTCGGCGCCGGGAAGGTGTCACGGGTGTTCATCGGCGTCACCAAGGGAATCGAGGACACGTCTTTGACCGCCGAGTCGGTGGCGTCGTCGATCGACGACATCGACGACAGCGCCACGTTCACCATCCGGGGCGGACCCACCGCCGCCTAGCAGACAGCCGGTCAGCGACCGAGAAACTTGGGCTCACGACGTTCCGCGAACGAGGCGAGGCCCTCTTGGAGGTCGGCGGTGTGCGACACCACCTCCTGCGCCCAGGCCTCCTGCTCTAATGCGCGGTGTCGATCCGACTCCGACGACACCGACAACAACCGTTTCGTCAGCGCCAGCATCACGGTAGGGCCCGCGGCCAGCCGTACCGCGAGCTCCTCGGCGGCCGCCCGGGTGTCTTCGGGTGCGGTCACGCGATTGACCAGCCCGAGCTTCTCGCAGGTGGCAGCGTCGACCGGCTCGCCGAGCATCAAGAGTTCAGTGGCCTTGCGCAACCCCACGATTCTCGTCAACAGGTGGATGGCCCCCGAATCGGGCAGGATCCCTCGGTGCACAAACGCCTCCACGAGCTTGGCCTGCGCCGACATCACCACCAGATCGGATGCCAGCACCAAGCTGGCGCCGGCGCCCGCCGCCGTACCGTTGACAGCGGCCACCACGGGTTTGTCGCAATCCAGTATCGAGGAAATCAATCGCTGCCAGCCTTGCTGAAGCATGCGGGCGATGTCACCGGGCCGCTTCTCCGCGATGGGTTTCGAACGCGGGTCAGCGCTTGCCGCCTGGGACGGCAAGCCGGCGCCGGTACAGAAATGCCGGTCACCCGTTGCGCTCAGCAGCACGGCACGCACGTCGGACCGATCATGAGCCAGGGCAAAAGCCTCGTTGAGCGCCTGACGCGCCAAGGGCGACAACGAATTTCCGACGTCTGCGCGGTCGATGGTGACTCTTAGTACCCCGTCATCGCCGACGGCCACCAGGATGCCCGATGCTTGTTCGCTCATATCCTCATCCCTGCGTTAACGGCGTTTCCGCTTTTCGGGTATCTTAATTTCCATGCCGGAAACCGGTCAGATTACCGACGAGGGGTTGGCCCGGTTGCGGGCCACCATCGGGATCGCGGTTCCGCACACTCAGCCGCCGCACTACTTCAGACCGAACGAAGACTGCTTCCGCCACGTAGCGGAGAGCTACGGCGACGCCAACCCGCTGTGGAGCGACGCGGAATACGCCGCCAAATCCGTATGGGGCGAGTCGATCGCGCCCCCCGCGCTCGTCGGGGGCGACACCTTGATAGGTGAGGACGAGGTGACCACGCTCTCCGACGAAGACCGCGCGCTGACCAAGGGTGACCCCTTGCGCGGCGTTCACGCCTTCTACGCGTCCTCGTCGCGTGAGTGGTGGGCGCCGCTGCGGGCCAATCATCGCGTCTTCCGGCGCAACGCTCTGGTCGCGGCCCTGGACAAGAGCAGTGAATTCGCCGATCGGGCCGTCCACGAGTGGTCGGCACAGGTGTTCCGAGACGATGAAGACGTCATCTTGGGTGCGCAGTACCGCAACATGATCCGCACCGAACGCAGCAAGGCGCGCGGCCGCAAGAAGTACGAGGCCGTCGAACTGAAGTCGTGGACGCCGGACGAGATCGCGGAATTGGACGAGAGATACGCGCGCGAAGCCCCGCGTGGCGCCGAACCGCGATCCTGGGAGGACGTCGACGAGGGTGACGACATCGGCACCCTGACCAAGGGCCCGTTGACGGTCACCGACATGGTCTGCTGGCATGTCGGCATGGGGACCGGCATGTACGGGGTGCGGCCCCTGCGACTGGCATGGCGCAATCGGCAGCGCATCCCCCGTTTCTACACGCCCAACGAATACGGTGTGCCGGATGCGCAGCAGCGCGTGCACTGGGAACCGGAGGCAGCCCGCAATGCGGGTAACCCCACCACCTTCGACTACGGCCGGATGCGCGAGACGTGGCTTATCCACCTGTGCACCGACTGGATGGGTGACGATGGCTGGCTGTGGAAGCTCGCCTGCGAATTCCGGCTCTTCAACTACGTCGGCGATCTGCACACCGTCACCGGGACGGTGGTCCGCAAGTACCTCGCCGAGGACGATCGTCCGGCCGTCGATCTCGAGTTGGCGGCGACGAATCATCGTGGCCAGATCACGGCGCCGGGCACGGCCACGATTCTGCTCCCCAGCCGCGAACACGGACCCGTCCGACTACCCGATCCCCCTGGGCGGGCGACCAATCTCGCGGACCTGCTCACCGCCGTGGCCGCACGATTCGCCGAAACCTGAGCCCATGACTTACGACAGTGTGCCCGGTCTCGCGGCGGAACAACGCGGTGCGGTCTTGCAATTGAGGTTGGACCGCGAGGATCGCCGCAACGCAGTCAACGACGTCATGCTCGACGCGATGATCGCGCATTTCGCCGCCGCGGGTGTCGACGAATCCGTCCGCGTCATCAGGATCGACGCTGCGGGACCCGACTTCTGCGCCGGGTCCGACCTCATCGCCAACAACGCCCGCTCCGAGCGAAAGCCCAGGGTGGGTAGCACGCAGCGCCGGCTGCCCAACAAAGCGAACCGGTTGATCCCGTTGATGCTCGAGACTCAGGTGCCCATCGTGTCCGTAGTGCGGGGCTGGGCCGCCGGGCTCGGATTCCACATCGCACTCGCATCCGACTTCTGTGTCGCCGCCGAGGATGCGCGGTTCTGGGAACCTTTCATGGCCCGCGGTTTCACCCCCGACAGCGGCGCGGCCTGGCTGCTGCCGCGGCTGATCGGCCTGGTCCGCACCCGGCAACTGCTGATGCTGGGCAAGGAGATCACCGGAACCACCGCCGCCGAGTGGAACATCATCCACGCCGCCGCCCCGGTCGACGAATTGGACACCGTGGCAAGCGAACTGACTGCCGGCCTTGGCGATGCGCCCACGGTGGCGCTGGGCCTCACCAAGTGGCTGCTGCACAGCGGCAACGGGCTCGACCTGGACCGTCATCTGCAGAACGAGGCGATGGCGCTCGAACTATCCAGCCGCAGTGAAGATTTCAAAGAAGGATTGGCGGCCTTCCGCGACCGACGCGAAGCAAAGTTCCAAGGGCGCTAGAAGAACGTGACGCCCCTGCCGATCACCGAGGCCACCAGTGCCGCCGACGCCGTCGCGGCGGTCGAACAATGGGTCGACGCCGAGGTGCCGGCATCCTGGCGTATGGCCGCCGCGCAGAGTCCCGTCGCCCTGCGCGCGGTGCGGAGCCCCGCGGATTACCGGCAGTGGTATCCGGTTTTCGCCGAGTCCGGTCTTGTGGTGCCGACCTGGGCGCGCGAATACGGCGGCCTGGGTATCGGCAACGAGGTGGCCCGGGCGATCGATAGGGTGCTGCTTCCACTGCGGCTGTCCCGGCTGAACCCGTTGGGGCTCAACAACGCTGCTGCGGCGTTGTTCAGCCACGGTACGGAAGAGCAGCGGTTGCGCTTCCTGCCGCCGATCGTGCGCAACGAGGAGAAGTGGTGTCAGCTCTTCAGTGAGCCCGGCGCGGGGTCGGACCTTGCCTCGTTGGCGACACGGGCCGTCCGGGACGCGGATGGCTGGCTGATCTCGGGCCAAAAGGTCTGGACCACCTGGGCCGACGAGGCTGACTTCGCGATCCTGCTCGCACGAACCGATCCGGACGCACCCAAGCACAAGGGCATCACCTACTTCCTGCTCGATATGCGTCAGGCCGGCGTCGAGGTACGACCACTGCGTCAGATCACCGGCGAGGCGGAGTTCAACGAAGTCTTCATCGACGATGCCCGGGTCCCCGACGCGCACCGGGTGGGCGAGGTCAATGACGGATGGCGCGTCAGCGCATCGACGCTGTCCAGTGAGCGGCAGATGGTTTCGGGTTCCGGGTCGGGAGGCATGGGCCGCCTCGGCGGCTCCGGCGCCGACCGGCTGATCGCCGTCGCGCGGGAGACGGGCCGATGGGACGACCCGGTCGTCCGTAACAAGATCATGCGGTTGTGGGCCCAGGAGCAGATCCGTGGCTGGACCAATGACCGTGTCCGGGCGGCACTGTCGGCCGGCCAATCGCCCGGGGCCGCGTCCTCGATCGGTAAGGTGCACCAGGCCACGCTGAACCAGCAAATTCAGGACCTCATGGTCGACCTGCTGGGTACGGACGCGGTCGCCTGGCCCGCCACCGACGAGCCGGACGCACTGCCCCGGGATGTCCATGGAATGCTGCGCAGCCTCGCCAACGGCACCGAGGGCGGCACCACCGACATCAACAAGAACATCCTCGGCGAGCGCGTGCTCGGGCTTCCCAAGGAACCGGACCCCTGGAAGGGCAAACCCTGGAAGGACATTCCGCGCTCGTGAGCACCTACCAGCGGTTGGTCGTGGAGAAGTCTGAGGGTATCGGCTGGCTGATCCTGAACCGGCCGGACGCGGGCAACGCCTTCGACGCGTTGATGCTCGACGAACTCGAGACCGCCTGGGCCGAACTCGATGCCGATCCCGGTGTCCGGGTGATCGTCAACGCGGCCAACGGCACAGCCTTCTGCACGGGGATGGACGTGGTGCAGGTGGCGCGCGACAAAGCGGCGATGCGCCGCCACTCGCGTCGAACTCGGGACGCGGAGCTGAAGATTTCGTCCTGGCATTGCGGGGTATGGAAGCCGGTGATCGCGGCCGTGAACGGGGTTTGCGCGGGCGGTGGCCTGCACCTGGTGGCCGACGCCGACATCGTCATCGCGGCCGAACAGGCCTCCTTCGTCGACCCGCACGTGTCGCTCGGCCAGGCCGTCGCCTATGAGGCGATCACCCTGCTTCGCAAGTCTCCGATGGAGGCAATCACCCGGATGGCGTTGAGCGGCAGGGGCGAACGCATCTCGGCGAAACGCGCCTACGAGTTGGGCATCTTGTCCGAGGTGGTAGCCGCCGATCGGCTTCGCGCCGCGGCGCTTCGGCTCGCCACCGCGATCGCCGGAAATTCGCCGACCGCGTTGCGCGCCACCAAGAAGGCGCTGTGGCACTCCCTGGAAGTCGGGATGACGCAGGCCCGCCGGGATGCCTCCGATGAGATCTGGCGGCTGCGCAATCACCCCGACCACGGCGAGGGCGCCAGGGCGTGGCGCGAGAAGCGCACACCACGGTGGCAAGCACCGTCCGGCGCTGTGGAGGCTTCATGACGTATCAGAGGCTGGTCGTCGAGCGGCGCGGGCCGGTTGGCTGGATCATCAACAACCGCCCCGACCGGC
The DNA here is from genome assembly GCF_001667625.1 of Mycobacterium sp. E1715. Lineage (NCBI taxonomy): Bacteria > Bacillati > Actinomycetota > Actinomycetes > Mycobacteriales > Mycobacteriaceae > Mycobacterium > Mycobacterium sp. E1715. Next base: position 25,950 of record NZ_LZJJ01000541.1, on the reverse strand, counting down.
TCAACGCGTATGACGTTGTGATGCGTGAGGAATTCCCGAAAGCGTGGTCGGAACTGAATGCCGACCCAGACGTCCGCGTCATCGTGCACACCGGCAACGGGCGAGCGTTCCAGGTGGGGGCCGACGTCGAGGAGCTCGACGGCGAGGCCGTGCTGCAGTTTCAGGAGACCATGCGCACGCTGGACCTCAAGCTGACGGCGTGGCACTGCAACGTCGAGAAGCCGGTCATCACGGCTGTCAACGGGGTATGCGCCGGTGGCGGGTTGCACTGGGTGGCCGACGCCGACATCGTCATCGCGTCATCGGACGCGAGCTTCGTCGACCCGCACGTCTCGATCGGCCAGGTCAGCGCTTTGGAAACCATCGCGCTGATGCGCAGGATGCCGGCCGAGGCGGTGTTGCGGATGGCGTTGGTGGGCAGCCACGAACGGCTCAGCGCCCATCGTGCGTACCAGCTCGGCATGATCAGCCAGGTCGTGGATCCGCCCGAAAAGCTGCGCGAGGTCGCCCAGGAGCTGGCCGAGAAGATCGCCAGAAACTCGCCCGCGGCGATGCGTGCCACCAAGCGTGCACTGTGGGGCGCACTCGAATACGGCCTGACCGATGCGTGCCGCGCCGGCGCCAAGCACCTGACGTCGATGTGGGGGCACCCCGACCAGAACGAGGGCCCCCTTGCCTTCGCGGACAAGCGAACTCCGAATTGGGCTCCGTTGGAGGCCGATTCGTGAGCCTGGTGGATCTGCTTGACGGCCTGCCGGATGTCGCCGTGCACTTGGTCGATGGCGAGGTGTCGCGCGACGAGCTGGTGGCCAGTTCCGACCAACTCGGCGCGCTCCTCGCGGCAATCGGATTGGCGAGGGGACAGGTTGTCGCCGCCATGCTGCCCAACGACGCAACCACCATCGCCGCGCTGTTCGGCACGTGGCGCGCCGGTGGGGTGTACACACCGTTGAACCCCAGGGCGGCCGACGCCGAGATAGCGGCCCAGCTGACGACGTTGCGGCCCGTCGCCGTCGTCACGACACCCGAACTGGCGCCGAGATTCTCGACGTTCGAAATCCCCGTCGTCACCGGTGACGCGTTGGCGTGGGCAACGGCGGCAAGGCGCGACTTGCCCGCGCACGCGCGGTCCTACGACGACGATGTGGCACTGTTGCAGTTCACCTCCGGCACCACGGGCCCGCCGAAGCCGGTGCCCCTTCGGCACACCACGGTGCTCGACCTGATCGACCGACTGTTGGCGAAACTTCGTGGGAAGAAAGCTATTACCGACGCACCGAAGCGTCCGCCGATGCCGAACCTCGTGCCGTTGTCGTTGTCGTTGTGGGCGGGTATCTATCAGGTGCTGTTCGCGTTCCGGGCGGGTTCGGGCGTGGTGCTGATGGAGCGATTTTCCCCGTCGGACTTCGCCGCGCTGGTTCGGCGGCACCAGCTGCGTTCCACGGTGCTGCCGCCCGCGGCGCTCACCATGGTGTTGCACGACGACTCGGTCACGGACCTGTCGCCGCTGAAGATCGTGCGATCGATCACCGCTCCCCTGTCGCCTGTGCAAGCGGCCCGATTCAGGGACAAGTTCGGCGTGATCGTGCTGAACTCCTACGGCCAGACCGAACTCGGTGGCGAGGTGGTGGGGTGGTCGGCCGCCGACGCCCGCGAGTGGGGAGAGACCAAACTCGGATCGGTGGGGCGGCCTCTGCCCGGCATCGACGTCAGGATTGCCGATGACGAGGTGCTGGTGCGCACGCCGACGACAGCGGCGCGCAACATCGATCCGGCCTTCCTCGACCGGCTCACCGATGACGGCTGGTTTCACACCGGCGACTTGGGCTGGTTCGACGACGACGGGTTCCTCTGGCTCGACGGCCGGGTGTCCGACATGATCAACCGTGGCGGCCTCAAGGTCTTCCCGGGCACCGTCGAAGACGTCATTCTCGCCGCAGGCGGCGTGCGGGAAGCCGCCGTCGTTGGCATCCCCGACGAGCGGCTCGGCGAGGTGCCCTGGGCATTCGTCGTGCGACGTGATCACGGCGTGACAGAAGACAGCCTCGCCGCGTGGTGCCGGGATCGATTGACGCCGTACCGCGTACCCGTGCGATTCGTGTTCGTCGACCGGCTGCCGCGCAACGACGTCGGCAAGGTGGTCAAGCGCGAGCTCGCCGCCATGGCCGACGCGTGAAGGCTCGGACTCAGCAATTGTCGAAGCCCGGGAGCTTGGCCAACCCTGAATGCGATAATGCCAATTCTCGCAATTGATAATGATGCTATCATCGCGGGGAAATATGGATTTCCAAACGCGTTGCGGAGACGGGAGCAACGGATGTGATCGAAGAATTGGTGCGGATGGTGATTACGTGGGGGGTGATGTGCGCATTGGTTGCCTTCTTCTACTGGATGTTGTCCAACATCGGGACTTTCTGACCGCAGCGAACGGCCCTGAGTGGAGTCGCCTCGGGCCGGCTATCAATTTCCTAAGGAGGAGTCAGCGCGGTGGACGAACAGGATCGCCGGCGTAGGCGCGGCCTCATCGTTTTCCAAATCTGGATATACGGCCTCCTGCTGACGATGTTTCTCATCCAGCTCTCCATGTTGCTGACAAGAGATTGGTAGGCCCATGCGATTGCCCTCTGCGATAACGCGCCGCGGGAACGGTGCATCCTCATTCGCGTCAGCGACTTTGGACGAACACGAACGCCGGAGCCGGCGGGCTCAACGACAGGCGGATCTCTGGCTCATAGCCGGCACGGCACTGATGGGCACGCTCGTGCTCGGCGTCCTCGGGCTCCCCCTGTTCGTGCGTGGCCTGTACCTGTTGCGCAATGCGCAACGCGAGGGCCTGTCGGTGCGTCCACTCATGGTCACGCTCATCGGTTACGTGATCATCCTGGACGCGGCCCTGAACAGCATCGGTTGGGCACTCGACCTGTTCGCCAATCACGCCCTGATAACCCGCACCGTGTTCACCGCTTGGGGGAACCTGATGGACGGGGGCTACTTCTGGCACTACAACGAGCTCTGGATCGGAGGTGCCGGTGCGCCCGGGGAGAAGGCGTGGGTTCTCGTGTGCGTGCTCATCGCCTTTCCGATGCGGATGGCCGCAGCGATCGGCTTCCTGCAGATGAAGCGCTGGGGCCACCAGTGGATGATCGTCACTTGCTGGTTCGGTGTGGTGGTCTGGACCGGCTACATCTTCAACATGACGTTGTATGCCGATGTGCGGTACGCGGCGGTAGGCCTGCCGGTGCTGGCCTGGTGGGCCTACAACATCTTTTACATCACGCCGTTCCTCGCAATCCCTTACCTGCACACCGTGAACCGGGAAATCTTCTCCGACTGACCGATCCTGGGAAGGACTATCGTGTCTGAATCAACTGTGGACGCAGTCGCGCCGGCCGAGCCGCTACCGCCGGGCACGACGTCGGCTTGGGCGCGGATGCACACGTGGCTCAAACGGGGGCTGTTCGTCTGCCTGTTCGGGTTGGTGATCGAGGGGTCGCTCACCGTGCCGGTGATGGCAGTCTGGTACGGGTGGCCCACGCTGTCCCTCACCCAAATCTGCAGCGAATTGCTGAAGGTGCGCTACTCCGATGACTCGCTCGAATGCAGGCAGCCCTATCCCCTCGGGGGCCCGCCGTTCGGCGGTGCTCCGGAGGCCGCCGGCCAACACACCGCGAAAGACGACTGGGGGGTCCAACCCCACCCGCGGTACAACCGGATCGGCTTCCGCGAACTGGTGAAGATCCACGACGAGCGAATCGCACGGCAAGCGAAGGCGTCGGCGATTCCAAAACCGTAGGGCGGCGCACATGACAACTCCGCACGTCATAGGGCGCAGCGATGCCATCTCGTGGGCGATCGCAGCAAGTCTCAAGTCGGTCGTCCACAACCTCGACGAACCGACTCAGCCGAACACGGACCACGTAGTCATAGTGATCGGCGTCGATCCGGCCCTCGAGCCGACGCCCGTCAGCACGTTGAGTCCGCCGGACTGGGGCCGATTCGCCGAACAACCGATGCGACACGCGCTCGCCGCTTTGCAACGGTCATACTCCTCGATGCGCGACAAAGGTGGAGGACGAATCGTGCTGGTGCTGCCATCGATCGGGATGACGGGAGCGCCGTATCTCGTCCCGTACGCCACCGCGCTCGAGGGAATCCGTGCGATGGCCAAATCCGCCGCTCGCCAATGGGCTTCTCAAAACCTGATCGTCAACATGGTTGCCGCCCCGCTTCGTCTTTTCGCGCCGCGGCTGAGCGCGTCAGCCAGCCATGTGACCGCGGCAGCGCTTCAGGACGATGACTCGCTCATCGAAACGATCGTCGAGACGACACGATTCCTACTCAAGCCCGAGGTCACGGGTCTGGTCGGCGAAACCGTCATCGTCGACGGCGGAGCCGTGATGCTCCCATGACGATCAACGATTACACGGTGCTGGTCACTGGAGCCGGCGGCGGTGTCGGGCACGGCATCGCGCGTGCCCTCGCGGTCGACGGCGCGCACGTCTTCGTCGCCACCCGATCGGAAAGTGGGCGGGCGGTTGCAGCGGAACTCAGCGAGGCCGGTTGTCGGGCAAGCTGGGTCCGCTGCGACGTCACCGTAGCCGAGTCGGTCATCGGCGCCGTCGAGGCCGCGGTGATGACGACCGGGCGCCTGGATGCGCTGGTACACAATGCCACAAGCAACGCATCCAGCCAGCCGCACCGACTCGAGGACGTCGGTGAGTCGCTGTGGCGCGACCACATCAGCGTGTCGGTGACCGGCGCCTATCACTGTGCGAGCGCAGCCTTCCAAGCGCTGCGTGAACGGGCAGGGACGTTCCTGGTGATGACCTCACCCGCCGGGATCGAAGGCAGCGCCACACTGCCGCTCTATGCCACGGTGAAGGGCGCACTGCGGGGCTTCGCCAAAAGCCTGGCCCGCGAATGGGGCGCCTACGGCATCACGGTCAATGTGATATCGCCGCTTGCATATTCACCGGCGATGACGGCGGCGATCGAAGCCGAACCCGCGATGGAGGAGCGGCTGGCGCGGCGGATCCCGCTGGGCCGCATCGGCGATCCGCAGAGCGACGTCGGTGCGGCGGTCACTTTCCTCGTGGGCCCCAAGGCCAGGTATCTCACCGGACAGACGATAGGGGTCGACGGCGGCCACTTCACCAACCTCTAAGCCGTCGTGGAAATCGGTCTTGTTCTTCCGCACAGCGGCCCGAACGCGTCACCGTCGTTCATCCGCGACTTCGCGCAGACCGCCGAGGGTTGCGGAGTCGACCGGCTCTGGGCGGTCGACCATCTCGTTTTGCCCCGTCACAGCGATTCGCTGTATCCGCTGGGCCGCAGGCCCACGCCAGTCGCCGACGGCTGGCTCGCCGACAATCTCGCCCCCAACTTTGAACTCATGACGACGCTCAGTTGGGTTGCCGGGTTGACGAGCACGATTGGGCTCGGATCATCGGTCGCCGTACTGCCGCTTCGCAATCCGATCGGCAACGCAAGACAACTCGCTTCGCTCGACGCGTTCTCGGGCGGCCGGCTCGTGTACGGCGTCGGAGTCGGGTGGCTGAAGGAAGAGGCGACAGCGATGGGCATGCCATGGGACAACCGTGGCGCCCGCAGCGAGGAACACATCCGGTTGTTGCGCACCCTATGGTGTGCGGACGATCCCTACGTCGAATTCCATGGGAAATTCTACGATTTCGCACCGATGGATCCCCGGCCGCACCCCGCACGACGACCCATTCCGATCCTGGTGGGCGGGCACTCTGACACCGCGCTCGACCGAGCGGCGCGTGTCGGCGACGGGTGGATTTCCGCGCCGACGTCCGTTGGACGGCTGGCCGGGCTCGTCGCGTCTCTGAACCGGTTAGCCGACGCGCGCGGCAGATCGTCGGCGAGCTTATACAAGGTCGCATCCACCGCTTATTCCGGCGCCCGATCATTGGCCGAGTCATGCGATGCCTACCGCCGACTGGGCATCGATCATGTTCAGGTCCTTCTATCGGCCGACGAGCCGCACCGCATCATCGACCGGATGCCGGAGGTCGCTGATGCGGCGAACCAGTGAATCGGGCCGGACGGCCCTCCAGCCCTTGACGCGCGGTGCGACCTTGCCGTTCGCGACGGTTTCGGACAGTATTAGGGCGAGAACGTCTACTCTCGGTTTGTGATAGTGGCGTTGCCGGTTGCCATCCGCGCCGTTGGCCATGCATATGGCGGACAAATCTGCGAGCAGGCTTTCGGCGATCTCGACTGCTTCGTGGAAAGGAATGACGATGACCGAACCCCGTGCGTTCGAGGTGTGGGATGCGGACAATCACATGTACGAGACGATCGACGCCTACACGCGCTATCTGCCGGAGAAATACTCCGAAGCATTGAAGTTCGTCGACGTCAATGGCCGCAAGAAGCTCCAGATCCTCGGCGTTATCACCGAGACGATACCCAACCCCACCTACGAGGTGATTCCCACTCCCGGCGCATGGGCCGACTACTACCGCGGGATCAACCCGGAGGGAAAGACGCTGCGCGAGCTCGCCGAGCCCATCCGCTGTCCAGACGAGTTCCGGCGCCCCGACCTGCGCCTGGCGTTGATGGACCGCCAGGGCGTTGATGGCGCGCTGATGTTTCCCACCACGGCGGGCATGCTCGAGGAACGGACCAAGTGCGACACCGAGCTCACCCACGCGGTAACCCACGCCTTCAACCGCTGGCTGCTCGAGGACTGGACGTTCAACGTCAAGGACCGCATCTTCCCCGTCCCGGCGATCTCACTCAACGATCCGTCGAAGGGCGTTGCGGAACTCGAATGGTGCCTGGAAAACGGGGCGAAGACGGTGCTGATCCGGCCGGCGCCGGTGCCCAGGGAGGACGGAACCTCGCGTTCACCCGCGTTGCCCGAGTTCGACCGCTTCTGGAGATTGGTCGAGTCGTCGGGCATCTCGGTCCAGATGCACAACTCCGACGCCGGCTACGACCGCTACCTCTCCGACTGGGAGGGCGGCAACGAGTTCCAGGGTTTCCAGCTGACGAAGTTCCGCGGCTTCATCTACGAGGAGAGCCGCCACATCTTCGATACGCTCGCGGCCTTCATCGCCCATGGGGTGTTCGAGCGCTTCCCCGGCCTACGCATCGGTGTGGTCGAGAACGGCGGTTCGTGGGCTCAGCGCCTGATGGACGTTTTCGATCGGGTGTACCGCAAGAAGCCGCGCGAATTCAGTGAGCACCCGTGTGATGTCTTCCGAAGGCACGTGTGGGTGAACCCGTTTCACGAGGAGGACATGTCGCACCTCATCGACATCCTCGGTGAGAAGCGGGTGATGTTCGGCTCGGACTACCCGCATCCCGAGGGATTGGCCGCGCCCGCGGACTTCGTCAATGAGCTCGAAAACCTCCCCGCCGCAACCACAGCACGAGTGATGGGCGGCAATCTGAAGGAGCTGATCGGCATCTAGCCGAGTCCGGCGGCGAATCGCCTCAGGTACGGCCAGGAGATGTTGAACATCTCCCCGCGTCGGCATAAGTATCTTCACCGACAAGACCGATCCTTATGGCATTCGCGGTGCTGCGTGTCTCGGGCAGGAGATCGCCTTGCCCGGGAATCGGATCGGGGTTGTCACGAACGCTCACCGGTCCCCGAACCGGTTCCGGAGTTCATTCTTGAGCACCTTGCCGGTGAGATTGCGAGGCAGCGCATCGACGATCTCGAGCCGTTCGGGCGACTTGTGCCTGCTCAGCCCCCGGGCTTGGCAATGTTCGGAAACCGAAGAGAGCGTGACCGCCGCACCCCGGCGGGCGACGACGACGGCACACACCCGTTCGCCGGTCCGCTCATCGGGTACGCCGATGACCGCGACGTCGGCGATCGCAGGGTGGCTCGCCAGGACGCCCTCGATCTCGAGGGCCGAGATGTTCTCCGCGTTGCGGATGATCGCGTCCTTGATGCGCCCCGTGACGACGACATTGCCCTGTTGGTCGATGCGTCCCAGATCGCCGGTGCGAAACCACCCGCCGGCGTCGAATGCCTGGGCATCTAATGACGCATCGACGTAGCCGAGGAAGCATTGCGGGCCCTTGAGCCGCAGCTCCCCCTCCTCCCCGGGCTCGACCGGCCGCTCGGATTCGTCGACGACTCGCACTGAGACGCCCGGCACGGGTTTGCCGACGGTGTGGTCCAGCAGCTCCGGAGGGCCGTTCGGTGCTTGGGAGGTGGCGACCGGAAATTCGGTCAGTCCCCAGGAATTGGCCACACCGTCGACCGAGAAGGTCTGCCGCACTTGATGTCCCAACTCCGCGGTGATGGGCGCACCACCGCCGACACAGCCACGCAGATCGGGATATAGCGGTTCGGCGCCGTGTTTTGCCTGCGCCGCCATGAAGGCGACGAAGAACGGGGTGGCGCTGCCCAGCAGAGTCGGCCGGTGCGCAGCGATGGCGAAGGGGGTCTCCATGGGATCGAAGGTGTCGAACAGCACCAGTCGCATGCCGGTATGGAGGGCGGCAGCGAGCATGGCGGCTCCCCCGATGTGCGACACCGGAAAGGCGATCGGGTTGACGTCGCTACTGGAGGCGCCGACGATGGCGACGACGCCTGCCGAGCCGGCGATGACCGAGCGGTCGCAGTGCCGCGCGCCTTTCGGGGCCGCCGTTGTGCCCGACGAATAGTAGATCCAGCGCGGCTCCTCGCCCGATTGTGGCGGCGCAGGCAGCGCCGCCGGATCACCGGCGGGTAGCCGAAGTGCGCCGGTGATGGGCTCGTCGTGGTCGATGACCACGACAGTCATGGGTTGGTGATCACCGATCCGCTGGGCGAGCGCGATGTGGTCGAAATTGCGCCACACCCCGGGAACGATGAGGACGTCGGTCGCGAGCTGCGTTGTCACAAAACGTAATTCGCTCTCCCGCCAGATCGGCAGTACCGGGTTTTGGACCGCCCCGAGGCGCGCCAGCGCCACCATGACGACCATCGTCTCCAGCGTCGTCGGCAGCTGCCACGACACCACCGTTCCCGCGCCGATTCCGCGTTGCGCCAACGCCGCCGCGCATGTCAGCGCGGATTCGTACAGCTGCCCGCACGACAGGGCCCGACCGTAGTCGTCGACGAGGACCACCCGATCGGGATGCGCCCGCGCCGCCGTTTCGACCAGGGACCAATAGGTCTGCGCCGCCGGGTATGCGGTCATCGGCTCGGCAAATGCAGTCGCCGCTTGGCCAGGATGTTGCGCATCATTTCCGAGCTGCCACCGGATATCGTGTAGGCCCGGGACCACAGCCAGCATTCACGCAGGCGTTGTTTGGCGCGATCCACATCGGGGTCCGCAGCCCCCGCGGCAATCGCCGACGCGGCCAGCTCGGCGCCATAGGCCGCGACACGGTGATACGTTTCGGCGAAGCTCAACTTCGCGATCGAGCCGTCGCCCGGTCGTTCCTCACCCGACGTCAGCCGCTCCACATGGTCGTCGATGAACGCCTTGGCCACCTCGGCCTCGACGGCCAACTCGGCGACCTGCTGGCGGATGTCGGTGGAGTCCAGTGCGGGCTCGCCGTCGATGAGCGCGTTCCGGGCCACGGTGACCAAATCGTCGATCAAGAGTTCGAGCAAGATGACGTTGCCGCCGATGCCGAATCGTTCAAAGTCCAAGCCGGCCATGATGATCGACCAGCCCTGGCCCACCTCGCCGATCAGGCTCTCCGGACCGAGCTCGACCCCGCTGAGGAAGACCTCATTGACCTCGATCGCATCGCCGATCGTGCGGATCGGACGAACCTCGACACCCTCCGCCGAGAGCGGCACGGTGAAGACGGACAGGCCGTGGTGGCGCGAGGATGTCGGGTCGGTGCGGATCAGGGCGAGGCCCATGTCGGCCCAGTGTCCGTCGGTGATCCAGGTCTTCTGGCCGTCGACCACCCAACCGCCGTCGGGTTGCCGCACCCCGCGGCTGCGCACCGCGGCGATGTCGCTACCCGCATCGGGTTCGCTGAGCAGTTGGCACCAGACGTGCTCGCTGCGCCGGATGGGTGGCAGTAGCCGCTGCTTCTGCTCGTCGGATCCGAAGTGCAAGAGCACGTGTGCCGCCAGGTTCACCTGGTCCACCGGGCGTGGCGCGCGGGCGCGCAGGATCTCCTCGCTGACGATGCGGTCGTGCAGTGGGTGGTGATCGTCGCGACCGCCGTGTTCGACCGGCCAATCCGCGCCCACGAGGCCCGCCTCGAACAGGCCGGCGAACCACGCGCGCAGCAGGGCTTCTTGCGCGGGGGTCTGCGGCGCACGGTGGCCTTCGCGGGCTTCGATCGGCGGCGCGTGTTCGGCGATGTGTGCCCTGACCCGCTCTCTGAAGTCGGCCAGCTGCGCATCGGTGGGACGGCTCCAAACCACGCTCACCAACCCGACACCTCCGCCACCAGCGCCCGGCTCGAACGCGCCGTGCCGATCAGGTGGCCGTTGGTGAAGACCCGACGCAGCTCGTAATGCAGCGGATACTCCCACGTGAAACCGATGCCGCCCGAAAGTTGCATGCACTCGTCGACGGCGGCGGCGGCCTTCGCCGCGACGAACGCGTGCGCTGCCGCCGTCAGCAAGGTCGCCCTCTCCTCACCCGCAGCGAGTGCCCGCGCCGCCCTCATGACGACGGCGCGCGCTTTGACCTCGAAGACCAGCAGCTCGACCAGCCGGTGCTGAATCGCCTGAAAGCTCGCGATCGGGGCCCCGAATGCAATGCGCTCCTTGAGGTATGCCGTCAGCCGCTCGAGGGTCATCGACACGGCGCCCACCGAATCGGCGGCGACCAGCAGTCGGGCCACGGCGGCCAACTGGTCGGCCCGTTCGACAGATCCGATCACGTCGCCGGGTGCGGCCTTCGCGTCGAAACGCCATACGGTTCGGGTGACGTCCAGCAGGTCGGGGTCCAACTCGAACTGGTCGCGATCCAAATCGCGCAGCAGGTGAATTCCGTTGCTTCCCAGGAGTATGACGATGTCGGCCTGGTCGCCGCGGATGATCCGTGCGGGCTCGCCGACGATCGCGACGCCGGCCGTCGCGGTCCCGGCGAGCAGGCCGGGCAGCAACTGTTGCCTGGGGTACCCGGGCGCGGAGGCGAACGCCGCGGCACCGATCGTGGTTCCCAACCACGCCGACCCGTCCTGCGCTCGACCAAGCTCCTCCGCCACGACGCAGGCCTCGACCGGACGCCACCCGGTGCCCCCCAGCACCTCATCCACGAGCAGGCCGGTCCAGTCCATTTCGGCAAGGTCCTTGACCGATCCCCGCTCGCCGCGTTCGGCCAGGAACTCCCGCGCCGACGCTCTCAACAGGTCGAGGTCGACGTCCTCGTCCGCCATCGCGCCGTTAGCTGCGGGCGAGCAGCTGGTCGGCGTTGTCGCGCATGATCCGTCGCTTGGTGGCGTCGTCGAGCGGGTCGAGCAACTTGGCGAACTCGGCCGGCACGGCCAGCCCTTCGGCGTGCGGGTAATCCGAGCCCATGACCAGGCAGTCGTCGTATCCCAGGCTCGCGACGATCGCCGGGATGTCGTCCTCGGGGTACGGCACGACCCGAACATGACGGCGGAAGATCGCCGACGGTCGCTCCGTGAGCTTCCCGCCGATCCATGGTCCGTTGCGGCCCATGCCGCGGCTCTTGTCCATGTGCCGGACGAAGAACGGCACCCATTCCGCGCCGTGCTCGGCGACGAGGACATTCAGACCCGGAAAGCGGCCGAAGAGATTGTCGAAGATGAGGGCTGACAACGTCTCCTCGATCGGCCGCTGCCCGTAGATGTTCATCCACTGCCACGCGGACATGTGCCAGGAGGCCGGGTCGGGGTCCTGGCCCCACGCGGGCGAAATCGCATTGAAGTACCAGAACGGCATGATGTGGAACACCAGGACGCAGCCGGCCTCCTGCAGGCGCGCGTAAATGGGATCGAAGTACGGGTCGCCCGGTGACCGGCCGTAGGCCGGCCCCGTCGGCAGCAGCACGAACTTCGCTCCCTGCGCGATGATCGCCTCGGTCTCCGCGATCGCGGAATCCAAGTCGCGCAACGACATCAGCGCCGTCGCATAGATCCTGTCGTCGTAGTTGAAGCCCCACTCTTCGTCGAACCATCGGTTGAACGAGCGCAGATTCGCATACAGTGCCGCAGTGTCGTCGACGTAGTGTTCCGCCGCCAGCGCCATACCGCTGGGATAGATGACCATCCGCTCGATGTTCTGGTCCGCCATGACGGCCAGCCGGGCGGCACGCTCGACGAATTCCGGTTGCATGGGTTGCGGCTCGTAAGACTCCTCGGGGTTGCCCGATCCCATTTGCCTGAGCATCTCCTTGAGCGAGCCTGGCCGGTAGGCGACATCCAGGCCCAAACCGCCCTCGCTGTTGAAGGTCGCGACGCGATGGCCGGCCAGGATCACCTCGACGCCGTCGGCCCCGCGTACGGTGGTGATCGCCCGGTCTCGGAACTTTTCGGGCAGATAGCGGGTGAACGCATCCCGCGTCTCGTAGCAGTGCGTATCGCAGTCGAAGATGCCGTAATCGAGTTTCGTGGTCACCGCGTCGGTCTCCTTTAGTGAGAATGTAAATTCTCTATTTCCAGAAAACATACTATCCTGGTGCGGCAATGGCCATCCCGGGCTGGATGCCCGAAGGGCTCGAGCAGCGGGCGGCGCCGGCTCGGCCGCGATCGCACCGAGGAGACATGAGACCTTCACAACCGCTGGGAGACAACAGGATCGGGCCCGCGGCGATTGGCTTGTGGATGGCCGATCCCGCGACACGGCCGAGCCGGGAGGCTGCGCGTGCCGACCGGTGAGCTCGACGAGCTCCGCGCGGTCGTTCGGGACTACCTGACGGCCACATCACCCAGCGAGACCGTGCGCAAGTTGATGGCGACGGAAACCGGCTACGACGAGGCATCGTGGCGCCAGATGGCCGGCGAGTTGGGGCTGCACGGCATCGGGGTTCCCGAGCGGTGGGGCGGGGCGGGTGCGGGCATGGCCGAACTGGCGGTGGTCTTTGAGGAAATGGGGCGCGCGTTGCTCTGCTCCCCCTTCTTCGCCACCGTGGCCATGGCGACCCAGGCCATTCTCGCCAGCGGCGATGATGCCGCGGCCGAAGAGTTCATCCCCGGCTTCGTTGACGGCTCTGCCACCGCAACGCTGATCCTCAACGGCCGCCTTGGCGCCTGGGACCCCGGTGCAGTGACGTTGCGTGCCGACCGCAGTGGCGGCGCCTACCGGGTCCACGGTGAGGCGCCGCTCGTGATCGACGGTCACACCGCGGACATCATCCTCGCCGCGGCCAACACCGAAGCCGGCATCTCGTTGCTGGCGATTCGGGCCGGGTCAGAGGGGGTCCGGCGGAGGCCGCTGGCCGGACTCGACCGCACCCGAAAAGTCGCCTGGCTGGAGTTCGGCGGTGTCCGGGCGGCGCTGATCGGCACGGAGGGGGCCGCGGCCGACTTCCTGGCACACACTTCGGACCTCGCCATCGTGGCGCTGACTGCCGAACAGGTGGGCGCCGCGCGGCGCTGCCTCGACATGGCCGTCGACTACGCCAAGCAACGGATCCAGTTCGGTCGGCCCATCGGCAGTTTCCAGGCGATCAAGCATCGGTGCGCGGACATGTTGGTTCAGGTTGAGGGTGCGCTTTCCGCCGTGACGCATGCGGCCGAAGTGGCCCACACCGATGACCTGCCGGCCACCGCGTCGGTCGCGAAAATGGTGTGTTCCGAGGCCTTCCTCCACGTCGCGCTCGACAACATGCGCATCCACGGCGGTATCGGCTTCACCTGGGAACACGACGCCCACCTTTTCGTCCGCCGCGCCAAGGCCACCCAGTTGATCTTCGGCGACCCGGACTACCACGCCCAACGACTGGCCACACTTGTCTCCGCGACGAAAGGACCCACGTGACCGTTTCTTTCTCTCTCGAACTGCCCACCCAGCGAGTGGAGGCGGTGGACGAGTTCGTCACCGCCGACGCCATTGCCGACATCGCGCGAGCGGCCGAGGCGAGCAAATTCGCGGCGGTCCATGTCACCGACCACCCCGCACCGGACGCGAAGTGGCTCGACCACGGCGGGCACCACGCCCTCGATCCGTTCGTCGCGCTGGCCTTCGCCGCCGCCGCAACGACCCACGTCAAGCTGCTGACCAATGTCTACATCGCCGCCTACCGCAACCCGTTCCTCGGCGCCAAATCGATTCAAAGCCTCGCGGTGTTGTCCGGGGGCCGGCTGATCCTGGGCACCGCGGCGGGATACCTGAAGCCCGAATTCAAGGCCCTGGGAGTCGATTTCGACAACCGCGGTGCCCTGCTCGATGAGGCCCTCGATGTGCTGGACAAGGTGCTCGGCGGCGGCGACCTCGCGTACGAGGGGACGTCGTTCGCCGCCCGCGGCGTCCGGTTGCGGCCGCTGCCCGCGAGTCCGCCCCCGGTCTGGGTCGGCGGCAACAGCAAGGCGGCGGTTCGCCGGGCGGTGTCACGCGCTCAGGGGTGGGCGCCGTTCAATACGTTCGGCTACGCGGCGGCCTCGCGCACAGCGGAAATCTCGACGATCGATGACCTGGCGCTCGCCATCGACTGGGCCAAGCAGTACGCGGCCGAGATCGGCCGCACCGCCCCGCTGGAGATCTGTTTCTCGGCGGGAAACCTGTTGGACGACGGTAAGTCGGCCGACGAACGTCACGCGACGATCGCGCGGCTCGAGTCCGCCGGGGTCACCTGGCTCACCATCGCGCCGGCAGGTGCCGACCGGACCGAAGTCATCGACCGTGCTCGCGCCTTCGCCGACGAGTTCATCGCCGGGTGACGCGACGTCACGCCATCAGACTGCCGGCGGCGAATGCGTCCACGCTGATCCGGCGATGGGCGAACAGCCACCGACCGTCGACGGGTGTCAGTACGTCGCGGTAGCGGCCCCAGTGGTCGAGCCCGATGTCGGTGTGGACGGCGAAATAACTGCTGACCTCGACCCTGTCGCGGGCCACCGACCCGAACCTGATGCTGGTGACGTGGTGGCGGACATGAGTCGGCGCCCGCCGCCCCGATTGCCCAGGCTTTGTCACAGCGGCGCCCAGGCCCGCCTCGATCGCCGAGGGTCCCGTCAGCGGCCCGTCCCCCCCGGTGAATTCCAGCACGCCCTCGTCGGCGAAGCATGCCGCCAGCGCGCGAAGATCGAATCGGTCTGTGGCCGCGGTGTAGTCGGCCAACGTCTGTCGCACCGACTCCCGAACCTCGAGCTCCCACGCCTCCACCTGACCTCCTCGTTAATGACCGTTCCAGCACACGATAACGTTTATTCTCATGCCGCAACCAAGCCTTGAGGACCTGCTCGATCCGGTGACAACCGCGCTGGTGACCCAAGAGTGTCAGGGCGGGGTGATCGGGCCGCAGGCCGGCCTTCCGCTGCTCGTCGAGGAGGCCCGGCGAGAAGCCATTCCCAACATTGCCAGGCTGCTCGATGCGGCCAGGGCGGCCGGCGTGACGGTCGTGCACTGCCTGATACAGCGGCGCGCCGACGGCCGCGGTTCGAACACGAACGCCCGGTTGTTCGCGGCGGGGAAATCCTTCGGCGTCGACCTGACGCCCGGTAGCGCGGGCGCCTCGGTGCTCCCGGAATTGGGTCCACACGACTCCGACCTCGTGCTCACCCGCACCCACGGTGTCGGCCCGATGTGCGGCACCGATCTGGACTCGGTGCTGCGCAACCTGGGAATCAAAACCATTGTCGGAGTTGGTGTGTCGGTGAATATCGCGATCACCAACTTCGTCATGGATGCGGTCAACAGGGGCTATCAGTTCGTCCTACCGCGGGACGCGGTCAGTGGATACCCGCGCGAGTATGCCGATTCGATCATCGACAACACGCTGTCCCTGCTCGCCACCGTGACCCCGTCGAGCGCGGTCATCGACGTGTGGAATGCAGCGGTGTGACCTGTCGCCGGCGCCCCAGATGTGGATGTTCCCGGGCGATGGTGATAACGTCGTTCTCAAATAGCGTAAATGATCATATTCGCTGCTCAGGAGGAAGAGTCACATGTCGTCCCGATCACTGCCGTATCCGGTTTTCGACATCGACAACCACATGTACGAGACGACGGACGCGCTCACGAAATACCTGCCCAAGGAGCACCGCGGGAAGGTCGGTTACGTCGAGGTCAACGGCAGGCCCAAACTGGTTGTCAAGGACCGCATCAGCCACATGATCCCCAACCCGACGTTCGCGCGGGTTGCGAGGCCGGGCAGCGCCGAGGATTACTTCCTCGGCAACAACCCCGAGGGCCTCAACTTTCGCGAGTTCATCGGCGAGGCAATGGATGTCATCCCCGCCTACCAGGCGCCCGCCCCGCGGTTGGAGCTGATGGATGAACTGGGCCTCGACCAGTGTGTGATGTACCCGACCCTCGCCAGCCTCATCGAGGAGCGCACCACCGACGACGTCGTCCTAACCCACGCGATCATCCACGCGCTCAACGAGTGGATGCACGAGCATTGGACGTTCAACTACCACGATCGGATCTTCGCCACACCCGTCATCTGCCTGCCGATCGTGGACGAAGCCATCAGGGAACTGCACTGGTGCTTGGAGCGCGGGATGAAGACATTCCTGGTTCGGCCCGCGCCGGTGCCCAGTCGCTTCGGCGGCTCGCGATCCATGGGGCTGCCCGAGTTCGACCCGTTCTGGGAGGAGGTCGTCAACGCCGGCATGCCGGTCACCATGCACGCCTCGGACAGCGGCTACCAAAAACACCTCATGGAATGGGAGGGCGGCGACGAGTACCTGTCCTTCGCACCGAGCGCCCTGCGCGAGGTCGTGATGGGGCACCGGGCCATCGAGGACACCCTGGCCGCCATGATCTGCCACGGCGCGCTCTCGCGCTTCCCGGATCTGAAGATCTTCTGCGTGGAGAACGGCAGCGGCTGGGTGCGCAACCTGCTCGAGCAGCTCAACACGGCGTACAAGATCATGCCGAAGGAGTTCGACGAGCACCCGGTCGAGGTGTTCAAGCGCAACATCTACATCCACCCGTTCCTCGAGGACGACGTCAAGGGCATCGTCGACATCATGGGCGAGGACCACGTCATGTTCGGCTCCGACTTCCCGCACCCCGAGGGTATCGGCGACCCGCTGAGCTTCGTCGACCGGCTGGACGGCATCCCGGACTCGGCCAAGGCAAAGATCATGGGCGGCAACGCGATCGAGCACTTGAAGGTCAAGGTCGCGGCGTGACCCAGGCGCCCGCTGGCCCCACGGTTTACGAGGGGATCGCGGACTTCGAGGCTCACGTCGGCGAGCACCTTGGGTACAGCGATTGGCATCGGGTCACGCAGAAGGAGATCGATCTCTTCGCCGAGGCAACTGGTGACCATCAGTGGATCCACGTCGACCGGGAGAGGGCGGCCAGCGGTCCGTATGGCAGGACCATCGCACACGGCTATCTGACCTTGTCGCTGGTACCCATCCTGGTGCAACAGATCTATAAGGTGACCGGGCTGGCGATGCAGGTGAACTACGGCTCCGACAAGCTTCGGTTCCCCGCGCCGGTGCCGGTCGACTCGCGCATCCGGGCGGGGGCCGAGCTGCTGAAGGTGGAGCGCAACGACAAGGGGGGACGGGCCACGGTGCGCGTCACGGTCGAAGTCGAGGGCAACGACCGACCGGCGTGCGTCGTCGACACGATCGCGGCGATGGTCGACGCCTGACCACACGACACACGCCCGCCGGGGCTGACGGCGGCGGGTATCGCTACGCGTTGAGAATGCGTTGGCCGATGACGCGTTGCTCCTGCAACGCGTCGATGTCCGCATCGGACAGTCCAAGCGCCCCAAGCACCTCGGCGTTGTGCTGACCCAGCGTCGGCGCGGCGGTCCGGTGGTGGTGTGCGGGGCCCGGCGAGATCTGAAATGGCCAGCCCGGAAACCTCTGTCGGCCAGTGATCGGGTGGGCCAAATCTTGATAGAAACCGCGCGCATCGAGCTGTTCGACGTCATACATCTCGTCGGCTGCAAGTAGACGCTCGGCTGGGACGCGTTGTCGGACAAGCGTTGCCACCAGCTCACCGGCGGGTCGCCTGCTCGTCCAACTCGCGAGCACCTCGTCGAATTCGTCGTGGTGTTGCCGGCGAGCTTCCGCAGTCGCGAATCTCGGGTCGTCGCGCAGCTCGTCACGATCGATGGCGGCCAGCAGCGCGACCCAGTCGGCGTCGTCGCGCACGGAGATCGCGATCCACTCGTCGGCGCGGGCCGTCGGATAAACGCCTTGGGCGTATTTGCGGTGCCGATTTCCCTCCCGCGGCCGCACCGTGCCCGTCAGTGAGTACTCAATCACCGGTTCGGCGGTCACCGCAGCGCCAACCTCGATTTGCGCGACCTCGATGAGCTGGCCCTCACCGGTCGACCGCCGATGCTCGAGCGCGGCCAGCAATGCCACACCCGCATGTACGCCGGCGATGGGATCGGCGGGGCCCTGCAGGTTGCACGGCGGGCCATCCGGGTAACCGGTCATCGCCGACATCCCGGATACCTGTTCGATGTTCAGCGCCCAGCCCACGTAGTCGCGCCACGGCCCCTGTAGACCGAATCCGGGCATTCGCACCATGATCACGCCGGGATTGATCTTCGCGAGGGACTCATAGTCGAGCCCGAATTGCTCGACCACGCGCGGCGAGAAGTTCTCCACCACCACGTCGGCCTCGGCGGCCAGCCGCAGGGCCAACTCGCGGCCGGCGGCGGAGTTGAGGTCCAGGGTGATATCGCGCTTGTTGAGATTGGTTCCCTGCCAAAGTGGCCCCCGTTCGTACCAGTCTTCCCCTTCGCGGAGTAACGAGCCGGAGTAGCGGTGGCCGTCGGGGCGTTGGATGGATTCGACCTTGACCACGTCCGCCCCGAACGCGCCGAGGTAGCACGTCAGGTAGGCACCCGCCCAGAAGGTGCTCAGGTCGAAGACCTTCAAACCGTCGAACGGCAGGGCGACACTGGGGACGCCGTCCTCCCGGCGGGGTGCTTGCCGCTCGCCCCAAGCGGCCTGCGTGGCACTTCGGAGGGCGGGAGCAGGCAGCGATGGCGCGCTCGGCGTCTTCGAAAACCGAAACGGCGCACCAGGTCTGGTGAACCCGCCGGATTCGGTCGGGGCCTTGACGAAAAACCCTCGCTCGGCGTACTGCGGACAGGCGAGAATGGTGTCGCCGTCGGTGACCGGCGCGGCGGGTATCCGCATGGCCTGACTCAGCTCGACCAGATCGGAGACGGTCATCGAATCGAGGAAGGGCTGTGCCTTGGCAAAGAACTCGCCGCGCTCTGGCCCGCCCAGCATGACCGCGAGCTGATGCTCGCCGAACTCGGGCAACCCGACCATGGCGCACACGTCCAGCCAGTGCTGGCCGGTCAGGCAGTTGATGCCGATCCAGCCATCGGCGGCCCGAACGATCCCCAGCATCGGTGCGGCTTTGGAATTCGTCGGCAGACCAAGGCTTTTCAGGCGAGCCGCCATCAGCATCGGATACGGCAGCGTCGACAGCAACGACTCGAACATCGAGACGTCAACCTCGACGGGCCTGTTCGTTCCGCCCGCGGCGATTCGCAGTGCCGTCAGCGTCCCGAGGGCCGCATACGAGCCCGCGATGTACTCCGGAATCCGGGCGCCCGCCTGTACCGGAGCTCGACCGGGATCGCGCATGTTCACCCACCCCGCGGCCGCCTGCAAGGTCAACGGAGTCGTCACCCGATCGCGAAGCGGTCCCTCCTGGCCGAAGCTCGAGATCCGGACGACTATGAGGCCGGGGTTGATCCGGCCAAGAGCCTCCAGGTCCAGTCCCCACTCCAGGCGGGCAGCCGAGCCCGCCGGCAGGTCCTCGACGAGCACATCCGCCGTCGCGGTCAACTCGTGGACGGCGGCGAGGCCATCCTCCCGACCGAAATCGACTGTCGTTCCGCGTTTTCCCGCATTGAGATACCCGAACAGCCCGCATCGCTCGGGATCCGGAACGTTCGCGGGGAACGGACCCCACCGGCGCAACGGGTCACCCGCCGGCGGCTCGATCTTGCATACGTCGGCGCCCAGGTCGACGAGCAGTTTTGTGCAATACGGCCCCGCGATCTCGGAGGCCAGCTCGACGACACGCAACCCCGTCAGCGGCCGGTTCACGCCGGTATCCCGATGGCCTTCGGCTCCATGTAGGCTCGCAGTCCCATCACACCGCCCTCCCGGCCGATCCCGCTCTGCTTGAAGCCGCCGAACGGTGCGTCCCCGGGGATGGTGCCGTTGATCGACACCTGCCCGGTCCGGATCCGGCGGGCGATGCCCACGGCACGGTCGACGTCACGTCCCCAAACCGCGCCACCTAGCCCGTAGGCCGAGTTGTTGGCGATCGCCACCGCGTCGTCGTCGTCGCGGTACCGCAACACCGTCAGGACGGGTCCGAACACCTCCTCCTGCGCGATGTAGGACTCGGCCGACGCATCGGTGAGTATCGTCGGCTCGAAATAGAAGCCCTTGTTCAGGTCTTTCGGACAGGCTCCCCCGGCGACCACGGTTGCACCGTCGGCCTCAGCGCGTTTGACGAAGCCCTCGACGCGGTCGAGGTGCTCGCGGCTGATCAGCGGTCCCATGGTGACCGCCGGATCGACGGGATCGCCGATCACGACCGCGCGGGCCAGCGCGGCGAGCCGGTCCACCACTTCGTCGTGGATCGCGTCCGGCAGCAGCAGCCTGCTGTTGAGGATGCAGGCCTGCCCGGCGTGCATCGTGCAGCCCTCGAACAGCAGGCGCTCCATGAATTCGTCGGTGATGTCGACGTCGGGAAGCAGGATCGTCGCCGACTTTCCGCCGCATTCCAGCAGAACTCGTTTCATGGTCGTCGCCGCGCCCGCCATCACGTCGCGGCCCACGACCGAGCTGCCGGTGAAACTGACCATGTCGACCCTGGGGTCCAAGGTCAGGCTTCTGCTGGCCTCGAGGCTGTTCGGCGTGACCACATTGACCACACCCGGGGGGATGTCGGTGTCCTCGTGGACGACCCGGGCGAGGGCGAGCCCGGCAAGGGGCGTCAGCGGGGACGGTTTGAGCACGAGCGTATTTCCGGCCGCGAGCGCCGCTCCCAATTTCATGACATTGAGGGTGTGCGGGAAGTTCCACGGCGTCATCGCCGCCACCACACCGAGCGGTTCGTAGCGCAACAGCGTGGTGCCCGCGGCACCCCACGCGTCCAAGGGCGCCTCGGCGGGTTCGACTGCCAGTTCGGCGGCGTGTCCCATCATGAAGACCGGTCCGTCGACGTGAATCAGCCGCTCGTTTGCGGTACAGCCCCACTCGGCCTGCGCGAGGTCGTAGATCTCCTCTCCCCTGGCCAGCAACGCGTCGCTGAGCTGTTGCAGGCACCGCGCACGCTCGGCGGGATCGGCCGCCGGCCACGGACCCGTATCGAAGGCCGTTCTCGCGGCGCCGATCGCCTGCGCAACTTGGTCAACGCTGGCGTCGGGCGCCGTTCCGATCACCGCTTCGGTCGCGGGGTTCGTGACGTCGTAGCGCCCGCTGTCCGGGTCGGTCCACCGCCCGTCGATGTAGTGCCCCTCAGCCTCGAGGAGGGAACGAGACCCAGCCATCATCCGCCTGCCTTCCCTGACTGCTTGCTCGCGGCGCGATGCGGGCGGCGCCTTACGAGAACATACATACTTTGGCAGTGTGTACACAACCCGCTGCAGCGCCCTGACCGGCAATTAACGTAATTTTCGGTCATATACGCCGTGATTGACAGATGGCCCGGGCCTACTGTAGACACCATGGAAACGGACATTCTTCTCAAATCTGTCCGAAGCAAGCTCGGTGTCGAGGAAGGCATGCGGTGCCCACAACTACTGTCCCATTGCATTCACCCGACTTCTACGCCGGCGATCCGTACCCGGTCTACCGAGAGCTTCGCAACACCACGCCTGTCGTGTGGAATGACGTCACCAAGTTCTGGGCGCTGTTGAAGTACGAGGACATTCGTTATGTCTCCGGCCACCCACTGACCTTCTCATCGACGAAAGGCATCTCGATACCGGATCCCGCCCAACCCGAACCCGTTCAGGAGGGCAACCTGATCTTCACCGATCCCCCACGCCACCGGCAGCTTCGCAAGCTCATCAACTCCGGCTTCACCCGCCGCCAGGTGCAGCTGCTCGAACCCAAGGTGCGCGAGATCGTGCGCGGCATAGTGGACAACATCGACCCGGCAAAGACCCAGCAGTTCGCTGAGGACATCGCGTCACCCCTGCCGACGCGGTTGATCGCGGAGATGCTGGGGGCCCCGACCGAGGACTGGGAAAAGTTTCGGACGTGGTCCGACGCGGCGGTGGGCACCGCCGATCCGGACATCGAGATGGATCACCTCGTCGCGCTCGGTGAGCTCTACGAATATTTCACCAAGCTCATCGCGGCTCGCCGATCCGGTGAGGTCAGCGGGCAAAACGATCTGCTGAGCATTTTGGCGGCGGCCGAGGTCGACGGTGAGCAGCTCAGCGACGCGGACCTGCTGAATTTTTCGTTCCTGTTGTTGGTCGCCGGCAACGAAACCACCCGCAATCTGATCGCGTTGGGCACGCTGGCGTTGATCGACCATCCCGATCAGTTCGCGCTACTGCGGTCGAACCCGGCGAAATTGTTGCCCTGCGCGGTCGAGGAGATGCTGCGATTCACCAGCCCGGTCACCCACATGGCCCGCTGCGCCACCGAGGACGTCGAGATCCGCGGCCAGCAGATCAAGGCGGGCGACACGGTGGTCATGCTCTACGGCGCCGCCAACCGCGACGAAGAAATCTTCGGCCCTACCAGCGAAGACTTCGACATCACGCGTAACCCGAACCCCCACATCGCATTCGGTGCGGGTGAGCACGCCTGCCTTGGTGCCCAGCTGGCCCGGCTGGAGGCTCGAGTGTTCTTCGAGGTGCTCTTGGGAACGTATCCGTCGATCGAACTCACCGGCGACGTGACGCGACTGCGCGCCACCATGACGCCAGGCGTGAAGAGCATGCCGGTACGACTGGGAACGAGCGGCTGATGGACTTCGACTACACACCCGAACAGGAACAGCTTCGGAAGGACTACCGGACCCGCCTCGAAGCGGTGATGACGCCGGAGCGCAGAGCCGCCGTCGCCAACCTGACGGAGGGAGGCGCCGCGATCGCCGAATGCAGGCGCGCGCTCGGCGAGGCCGGTCTGCTCGGCGTCGCCTGGCCGGTTGAATTCGGGGGCGGCGGCCTGACCGCGCTGGAGCAGTACATCTTCTCGGAAGAGGCCCGCAGGGTCAACGCCCCGCTGCCGATGATCACGCTCAACACCGTGGGGCCCACGCTGATTCAGTACGGCACCGAGGAGCAGAAAGCCAAGTTTCTGCCCGCCATCCTCAAGGGCACCGTCGAATTTGCGATCGGCTACTCGGAGCCCGGGGCCGGCAGCGATCTCGCGTCGCTGCGCACCACGGCGGTGCGCGACGGCGACGAGTTCGTCATCAACGGCTCGAAAATGTTCACCAGCGGGGCCGAGTTCGCCGACTACATCTGGCTGGCCGCCCGTACCGACCCGAACGCGAAGAAGCACAAGGGGATAACCCTTTTCATCGTGCCGACCGACTCGCCGGGGTTCTCCTGGAAGCCGTTACACACCATGCCGGGTGTGTCGACGTATTACACCTTCTACGATGACGTCCGGGTACCCGAGAGCGCCATCGTGCTCGGCGAGAACCAGGGCTGGACGTTGGTGACCAACCAGCTGAATCTGGAACGCGCCGCGCTCGGCAACCTCGGCGCCCTGGAACCGCTGTTCAACAAGACGCTCAAATGGGCGTCGACGACGCCGCTGGACGACGGCATGGTCATCGACAAGCCCTGGGCGCAGCAGGCGCTGGCCCGCGTGGAAGCGCAGGTCGCGGCCTACCGACTGCTCAATTTGCGCGTGAACTCGACGATGAGCGCCGGCGCGCTCGGCATGGGCGAGGCTTCCGCGGCAAAGGTGTTCGGCACGGAGCTCACGCAGCAGGTTGCCCGCGAACTGCTCGAGGTTGTCGGCCAGGCCGGTACGCGCAAGGACGCGGCGGCTCCACTCAAGGGCGAATTGGAGAGCGCATATCGCATGGCGGTCATCAACACATTCGGCGGCGGGGCCAACGAGCTGCAACGCGACATCATCGCCATGGCAGGCCTGGGGATGCCGCGCGCGCCGCGCGACATGCGGGCCGGCGCATCCTAAGAGGAAGGTACGAGCCGTGACCGAAACAACGAAGGACCCGCTGCGCGAGCGCCTCGACGCGCTCATCGGTAGACCCATCAGTTCCGGACAGCCGGTCAAGGCGCCGGATCCCGTGAATGCGGCAATGATTCGGCATTGGGCGTACGCGCTCGACGATATGAACCCCGCCTATCTGGATCCGGAGTTTGCCTCCTCCTCTCGCTACGGTGGCCTCGTCTCGCCTCCGGTGATGCTGCAGTCGTGGACCATGGCGCCACCCAAGCTCGCAGGCATTCACGAGCGTGGCGGAGTCCCCGTCGAGCTCAAGGAGAATCCGCTGCAGTTCCTGACCGATGCGGGCTACACCGGCACGGTCGCCACCAACTCCGAGTTCGAGCTCGAGCGTTACCCACGGGTGGGCGACGAGATCACCGCCGAAACGGTTTTCGAGACGATCTCCGACGAGAAGAAGACGGCGATGGGCCACGGCTACTTCGTCACCTGGATCACCACCTATCGCGACCAGAACGGCGAGGTGATCGGCCGCCAGCGGTTCCGCACCCTGCGGTTCAAGACGGGAAACTGATGGCCACCAGACTCGCTCCGTCGATCAGTCCGGACACCGAATTCTTCTGGTCGGGCCTTCGGGACCACAAGCTGCTGATCCAGCGGTGCACGGACTGCAAGACCCTGCGGGTGCCCCCGCGCCCGATGTGCGGGAACTGCCAGTCCCTCAACTGGGATTCCGTCGAATCGACCGGCCGCGGAACGGTTTACAGCTTTGTCATGCCGCAATATCCTCCGCTGCCGTTCCTCCAATATCCCTACGTGGTCGCCCTGATCGAGCTCGACGAAGGAGTTCGCATCGTGTCGAACCTGTGCGAAATCGAGCCCGGCGCCATCGAGGTCGGGTTGCCCGTCGAGGTTTTCTACGAGAATTTCGAAGCCATCCCGAGCGGGGAAGAGCTGGTGCTGCACCAGTTCCGGCCCGCGCGCTGACAACGAGGCATCAAGCGAGCATGGACTTTACCTTCACCGAAGAACAAGAGACGGTCGGCAAGGTGGCCCGTCAACTCTTCGAGCACCGCGCCACCCCCGACGCTCTGACCGACCTGGAATCCGGCGGGGTTCGCCACGACGAAGCGATGTGGCGCGAACTCGCTTCGTCGGACCTGCTGGGCATCGCGCTGCCCGAGTCCGTCGGCGGCAGCGGACGCGGCTTCCTCGAGCTCGGCGTGCTACTCGCCGAGGTCGGCTGGAGCGTTGCGCCCGCGCCCGTCTACGCGACCCTCCTGCTCGGCGCGGATACCATTGCGCGACACGGTGACTCGGCTATCCACGAGCGATACCTCCCGGGAGTGGTGGACGGCAGCACGATCCTCACAGCCGCGCTCGCCGAACAGGGCAACTCCGACCCGACCGCGCCACGCACAACCGCGCGCGCCGACGGCGACGCCTGGACCCTCGACGGCAGCAAGGAGCTCGTACCGGCGGCGCAGCTTGCCGAAGCCATCGTGGTTTCGGCTCAAGCCGACGACGGCCCGGCCTTGTTCGTCGTCGATGCGGCGGCCGACGGCGTGACCGTGTCGCCGGTGGCGACCACCAACGGTGAGCCCTACGCGGACGTCGAACTGACTGGCGTCGTGGGGCATCGACTCAACGGGGGTGGCGCCGCGGACGCGGTCGGCTCGCTGTACACCAGGGCACTGGTCGGTTTGTGCGCGATGCAACTCGGCGTCGCCGAACGCGCGTTGAAGATCGCCG